>MNXK01000071.1 GCA_001872165.1 Anaerolineae bacterium CG2_30_58_95 | reverse complement strand
ACACATCCGGCACGGAATGCGCGCCGCGCAGGGCGCCATCCAGCGGGTGAAAATTGCTGCGGATGGATCAGTGGAATGCGACATCATCGGAGGCGTGGCGGCGACGGGCCTTTGCGGCTCGGGCGTTTTGGATGCGCTGGCAGAGATGCGCAAGGCGGAGATTCTCAACGAACGCGGGCGGATGCAGACTGGTATGGCTGGCGTGGAGGCGGCGGAGGACGGGAAGCCCGCCTTTACGCTGGTGAAAGGAGCGAATGGAAGAAGAAATATCACGATTTCTCAGCAGGATATTGACCAGATTCTCCTGGCAAAGGGCGCCATCCGCGCCGGTATAGATATACTGATGGACACGCTCGGCATTGTATCGGCCGACATCGAAGAAATTACTATCGCCGGCGCTTTCGGCACCTATCTGGATCCAGTCAACGCGGTGCGCATTGGCCTTCTTCCCGAAACGCCTTTGGAGCGCATTCACGCAGTTGGCAACGCAGCCGGAAGCGGGGCGCGCATGATGCTGGCCTCTACGGATTGTCGCCTCCGGGCGGAGGCGCTGGCGCAGCGCGTCGAATACCTTGAATTGACCATCGTGCCTGGCTTCAATAAATACTTTGCCAGGGGAATCCGCCTTCCGGTCGGATGACCGGCGGCGTTTTGCATAGACCTAACTCGTTTCTACCCAGGAGGCAGAATATGTCCAAAACATCATTTGATGCCATCAGCAAGGCGGTTACAGAGGGGGAGGATGCGGAAGCCGAACGCCTTGTCATACAGGCGCTGTCTGATAACCTGCCGCCTCTCGAAATTCTACAGAAAGGCGTGGTGAACGGCATCACCAAAGCAGGAGAAATGTGGAAAGCCAACGAGTATTTTCTTCCCGACGTGATCCTGGCCGCTGACGCCTTCAAGGCAGCCATGCACCCTCTCGAACCCCGTCTGAAGGAAGTGAAGGGAGGCCGCCCAAAGGGTAAATTTGTCATCGGCGTGGTGGAAGGCGATATGCACGATCTCGGCAAAAGCCTGGTGGGCGCCATGTTATCCTCGGCCGGCTTCGAGGTGATTGATTTGGGAATTGACACCTCTGTCAGCCGGTTCATCAAAGCAGTTGAGGAACATAAGCCGGACATCATCGGCCTGGGCGCGTACATGACCACCACCATGCTGCAGATGAAAATCATCATCGCCGAATTGGAAAAGCAAGGCTTGCGCAAAAATTTGAAAGTGATGGTCGGCGGCGTGCCCACCAGCCAGGAATTCGCCGACGAAATTGGCGCAGATGCGTGGGGTAAAGATGCTCTCGACACCATGCAAAAAGCGCTCAAGATGATAGGAGTGTGAGAAATGGCTAATCCAACCCTGGAAATGATTCAAGGGATGCTCTATGGTAACGGCTTGCGCATCGGCAAGTTGAGTCCAGCTGGGCGCATCATTGCCGCGTTGATGGGGCGGCATGGCGATGTGGTTCCTTTCATGGGCCCGCAGATCCACGACCATGCCATGACGGTTGCCAAGGTGCCGGCGCGCCGCTATTACTTCGATGCCCACTTGCTGGTGGATGTCCAGATTGCCATAGATCACTGGTATGGCTTCGATTCCTGCACGATCATCCCGGATGCCTATAACTTCGAGGTGGAAGCCTTGGGCGCCAAGTTCATTTACAGCGACAATGCCATGCCCACCGTGGATACCAACCAGCCGCTCATCCGCGAGCGCGCCGACCTGGATAAAATTGGACCGCTCGATCCCTTGAAGGGCCGCATCCCGATGGGGGTCGAACTGGCCGCTCTGGTCAGCAAGAAGGCCGGCGGGCCGTTCGCGGCCGGCTTCTTCTGCTCACCGTTCAGCCTGCTTTGTCAGGCCATGGGATATCCCAAGGCAGTTCGGGCGCTAAAGCGCGACCGCGTCTTTGCCCAGGAGTTGTTCGACTGGGCGGAAAACATAGCAATCTGGCCCTATCTCAAGGCGCAGGCGGCGCAGCCGGGCGTAAAGCAGAGCCTCGGCGCGGATGCCTGGTCAGCCTTCCCTAACCTGAATCCCGAATTGGTAGAAGAGTGGGTCCTGCCATCGGCAAGACGCATGATGGCTCGCGGCAAGAAAGAACTGGGGATTACAGTCATGGCAGGTGGGGCTGCCGCCGACTATTGTGAGGAAGATCCGGCCAAATTCGATAAAGAGATCATGTTCAAGTGCTTGGCCGTATCGCGAAAAACCTTCTTCGTCCTGGATATAGCCCTCTCAGCCATGGGCCGCACGCAAGACTGGAACATGGCCTGGCTGCAGGAGTTCGCCGTTCAAAATGGCAAAGGCGGGCGAAAACTCCCCATCTTCGCTTCGCTCAACGGTCGCTTCATGCGCGACAGCACCCCCGAACAGATCTTTGCCAAAGTCCGCGAATGGATCAACATCATGGGACGGGATGGACGCCTGCTCTTCTTCATCGCCAATGTCCCGGCTGATACACCGCCCATCAATGTGCACACCGCCCTTTACGCGGTCCACACACTTGGCAGGTACCCAATTGTAAAAGACTTGGCTTCGATCAAGATCGAGCTGCCGAAATTCCAGCCCTTTGACGAGTGGCTGAAGGGCCAGCCGGAGGCCGAGACGATCTTCAAGGCGCGTGAGTGGAAACCTGAGAAAAAGGTTTTCGCATGACCTTTGTCTTACAGGGCAGAGGCGATCCCCTCGAGATTGACCCGAATGGGTCGGCTCGCATCATCGGCGAGCGCATCAACCCCAGCGGAAGAAGCCGTCTGCGCCAGGCCTTGCTGGAAGGGGATTGGGAGTACGTGGCCGCAGAAGCACGCCGACAGGTTGAGGCCGGCGCAGATGTGGTGGATGTCAACGTGGGCGGGAAGGGAATAGACGAGAAAGCGGCGCTGCCGAGAGCGGTGGAGGCAGTTGCCAGCGCCGTGACAGCGCCGCTTTCGATTGACACACGTGACCCGCAAGCGCTCCTGGCAGCGCTGGATGTGTGTCCCGGCCGGCCGCTGGTCAACTCAATAGGTGGAGAGGAAAAAATACTGGCGGAAAACCTGCCGATTATAACGGAGCGCGGCCTGCCGGTCATTGTCCTTTGTATGGGGCAGGAAGGCATTCCTGCAGATGCTGATGGTCGGTTAAGGGTCGCTCATCAGGTGCTGGATGCGGCCATACGGGCAGGAATGAAGGAAGAGGATGTGATCTTTGATCCGCTTGTCATGACGGTCGGAGCGGACGATCAGGCTGCGCGAGTTGCGTTGGAGAGTGTCCGCCGACTGAAAGAGGAATTCCCCAGAAACAGCATCACAGGCGGAGCCAGCAATGTCAGTTTTGGAATGCCCGATCGTACCACGCTCAACGCCAGTTTCCTGACCATCGCCTGTGTGCTGGGCATGAACATACCGATCACTGATCCGACCAACCCTCAACTGCGCGCAGCGCTGCGGACTGCGGATATTTTCCTCGGCCGCGACCGGCGTCTCCGCCGCTACATGCAGCATTTCCGGCAAACAACTCCCAGATAAGTCCCTGATTCCACTCCTTGTATGCACTGGCTGAAGCAGCAGGATGGTTTGGTTGTATAAAAACCGTCCTGCCTTAATGTTGAAGTCGGCAGGTAAGGATTAGCGCTTTTGCACTTCTCACAGGATCTCGGCGATGGCTGGCAATGCTACAACCACATCCATGTGGATGACTGCTTCGGCAGAGGCGTCCATAATGGTCGGCGTCTGATTGACGATGATCAATTTCGAGCCTTGCAAATAGGCTACATCCATCAGTGCGGTGGCTGGCCCGCCGGCCAGCGAGGTGCCGGCCACAAGCACGACATCCGAGCCGCGCATGGCCTGCTTTGCAGCCAGCACCGCTTGCATCGGTAATTGTTCCCCGGTCAAAATAACGTTTGGTTTCATCGCCCCTCCGCATTTTTCACAGCGGGGTGTTCTTCCATCTTCCAGGAACTTTTCCAGCAGCGGACGGAAGGGCGCGACCAAATAACAACTGATGCAGGTTGCCTCTGCCAGCGTGCCGTGCACCTCGATCACATTTTTTGAACCCGCCCGCTGGTGCAGCATGTCGGCGTTTTGGGTGATGACAGCCCGGATGTAGCCCTTCGCCTCCAGTTCAGCCAGGGCGTAGTGGGCGGCGTTTGGTTCGGCGGTGATGATTTTCTCGAAGAGAGGTCTCATGCGCTCATAGAACGTCTGTGGATCGTGCCCGAAAGATTGGATCATTCCGGTCTGTGTCTCATCCGCTCCGGCGGCCTCCAGGCGCGCCCACAGCCCGGTTTCCGGGCTGCGGAAATCGGGAATGCCGGACGGCGTGGAAATCCCCGCGCCCGTGAAGGCGACCGCCGCCCGGCTCTCAGCCAGCAGACCGGCTGCCTGCTGAATTCGAGGATCACTATCTTTCATCGCTCGCGTTAGACATAAAAAGCCAGTCCCAGCGTGCCAGGCCCGGCGTTGGCGTAGCAACCCGTACAGCGCAAGTTGCAGGTTTTTCCGGGACTGATGGTTAAGAAGCCGGGCGGGTATGTCCCGTGTTCCTCGAAGAACCGGTCAATGGCAGGGCGATTGCCTCCCAGCATGATCCCGCCAACAAAGTTCTCTAACAGACGGCGCAGGACATTGGGAGACAGCCGCTTGGTGAATGCTCGGTCTGCTGTGTGTAGGATTGCCCGCCCAAACTCGGTGAGATCTGCTGTGACGCCAGGCGGCCGGGACGCATCCTGGATTATTCCATTTCCGGCAAAATAAATGTATCGTTCTCCTGCCCAAACAGCCGCATGGCGCATCGGACCGACATGAGCCAGCAGCGGTGCAGTGCGCACCATAGCCTCCATGCCTGCGCTAAGGCTAATGTCCTTTACGGTTTTCATCGTAAACATGGAAATCTCCTGTTTTTATAGAATGTGAAACGATGAGATGATCAACGCCCAGCGCCCAATCACCACGAAAATCGACAACGCCAGAAGAATGACATTCAGGGGAAGAATGTTGTAATCATTGCGTGGTAGGTGAACTGTAAGAATGGCTAAAAACTGGATGA
>MNXK01000072.1 GCA_001872165.1 Anaerolineae bacterium CG2_30_58_95 | reverse complement strand
GGATTTTTCCGTTCAGGGCAATGACTCCATCTTGGGCCAGCTTCCAGCCCTGACCGCGCCGCGCAAATCCTACCGCCTCGATGGATAAGGCCGCGTAGATCGAGTAGGCGTCGTGATATTCGAACAGGGAGATTTGATCGAGCGTGATCCCGGCCTGTTTGAGCGCTTTTCCGGTCGAGAGCTGGGCCGCCTCGAACCACAGCGGATCGCGCCGGTCGTGGAGCGCCAGCCGGTCGGAGGCGGAAGCTGATCCCGCGATGCGCACCAGCGGATGCGAAAAGCCGGTGGGCAGCAGCTCGCGCCGGGTCAAGACGAGCGCCGCCGCGCCGTCTGCATTGGGGGCCATGTCGAACATGTTGATCGGCTCGCTGACCATCTCAGCCTTCTGGTAGGTTTCTAGTTTGATGGCTTTCTGGAACATGGCGTTTTTGTTGCTCGCGCCGTTGGCGTGGGCGATCAAGGCAAAGCCTGCTAACCCGTCTGCCGGAACGTTGAACTCGTGCAAATACCGACGCATCATCAGGGCGGCCTGGGCGGTGGGCGTCATGCCTTGGACGGCTTCGAAATCACTATCGGATGTGGTGGCGAGGGCAGCCTCAATGCCAGGGCCGAGTGTATCGGTGAACTTCTCTACACCGGCCACCAGCGCCACGTCCACCGCGCCGCTGACGATGGCCAGATACCCCTGCCGGAGCGCCGCGCCGCCCGAAGCACCCGCGGCCTCGATGGTCGCCGCTTCGATCCCGGGCCCGGGCTGAGACTCGCCGAAGCCCAGACCGGCGAAATCGGCCAGCAGCGCGCCCAGGTGAGCCTGCCGGGAAAGGTTGGGGGCGAGCATGTTACCCACGAAAAGCGCCTGTGGGCGCAGGCCGCCTGCATCTTGCATGGCAGCTTGCATGGCGAAATGCGCCAGTTCGCGCAGGGAGGTTTCCCAGTGTTCGCCGACGGCGGTTTGTCCAGTGCCTGCTATTACAACTTCTGTCATGTGTTCTCCGTGGGGGAGGTAGACACGTAGACAAGTAAACAGGTAGACACGTAAACACGTGACGCGAGCATGTGAAGTCGTGTGCCTGTCTCCCTGTGTGCTTGTATACCCGCGAATTTATATTCCATACTTTAGAACAAGATTCTCTGTCAACCAGGGTAGAATATTATTGTTTCCCATATGCCCGACGATAATTTGCCAACTGCATTTCCGTAACATCGTTGGTTTGCACAACGCGTTTCGTGTCTCAGTGTAAGCAATCAGTCCATCTCCACCCTCCTGAAAGGCTGGATTTCGCTTATCGTAAATCAGAATGACGTGCCCATCATTAAGAGATACAGTTCCATTTGGCTTTACACCCACTGCCAAAATATTCCTTACCAGTTGATAGTTCTTATTCAGCGGACATGGATTTAAGTCACTGTCGCTTTTCCACTTGAAGAGTTGCGGCACATATTCCCAATATAAAACCCCAATTTGAGTTAATGAACATCGTTTGCTTCGTGCTCGTTGTAGTGAATATGTGCCGCCGCAATGCTCATTCTTAAAATTTGAAGCCGTTTGCTTTAATCGCGGGCGTGAACAAGTTCCCACTTCCGCTTCTGTAAATTTGCACTCGATTGCGATTCGATAGTTTCCCGAAAAATAGCCATCGAGACTGGTCTGACGGGGTTCACCTAAAAAATCTATTTTGTGTTCCATCTTGAAATTGTCCGATGAAATATCCGCTTTCCCGAACAATTTCATGCCTTCGTCATCTTTTAGTTCTGACAGGGAAGACAAAAAACCGTAAATCGCCAAATTGCCCAACACGCTTTGCGCCAATGCCTGTGAGCTGTTCATGCTTCCAAACCATTTGTGCCATTCGCCTTTGGGAATAAGGTCGAGCAATTTTTCCTTTTCCTGTTTGCTCGCGGCGGGATTGACAATAACATTTCTACAGGCCTCGCTTCTGATGAAAACAGGCGGACTTGCAGGTTTAATGTATCGAGGATCAAAGAGCGTTTGTTCATTTGCAAATTGAGTCTCTCGATATTTCCAATATCGCTTGAGTAAATCTGCTTTGTATTCTGTCATTGCTTGCATTGGGCTTGTTTCCTTGTCTACTTGTCTACTTGTCTACTTCCTCACTTCATTGCGAGTTTCCCGCGATACCTCGCATACGTCGCGTAATCAATCTCGGTGCGGCGGGCGATGTAATCTTGGGTCTGAGTGGCAAGCTCACGGCGTTGGGGCAGCTTTTCGGTCACGTGAATGTCGAAAGCATCCGAGCCTGCGCCGGATCCAAACGAGACCATCAGGATGCGGTCGCCGGGTTGGGCAATATCCAGCGTGGCGGTCAGGCCGATCAATGCCGCGCCAGCGTAGGTGTTGCCGATGATCGGCGAGAGCAGGCCAGGCTCGATCTGTTCCGGCGTGAAACCCAGCATGGAAGCCACTCTTTGGGGAAATTTCGTGTTCGGCTGGTGGAAGATGGCCCATTTGTAATCCTTCGCCGTCGTGCCGTTGGCTTCCATCAAAAACTTGGCAGCTTCGGTGATGTGCTTGAAATAAGCCGGTTCGCCGGTGAAGCGCGAGCCGTGTTCGGGGTAGCGCTGGTATTCGCGCCGCCAGAAGTCGGGCGTGTCGGTGACGTAGGAATACGAGGCCTGGATAACCGCCAGTGATTCCTCCGCCGGCCCCAGGAGATAAGCCGCGCCGCCCGCGCCGGCAGTGTACTCAAGCGCGTCGCCGGGCTTGCCCTGGGCGGCATCCATTCCGATGGCCATGGCGTAGTGCGCCATGTTCGAGCCGACGAAGCCCATCGCGGCTACCATGGCTTCGGTGCCGGCCTTGCAGGCGAACTCCCAGTCGGCGGCCTGCACGTTGGGAACCGCGCCGATGGCTTCGGCGACGATGGTGGAGGTGGGCTTGACCGCGTACGGATGCGATTCGGACCCGACCCATACGGCGCGGATCTCGGCCGGGTCAACCCCGGCGCGTTTCATGGCATTCCGCGCCGCCTCGATGGACATGGTCACCACGTCCTCGTCCAGCCCAGGGACAGCTTTCTCCTTGATCGGAAGCCCGCCAGCGCGGCCTCCTGTCCAAATGCGGGCGACTTCTTTGGCGGGCAACCTATATCTTGGCACATACGCTCCATAGCCGACGATGC
>MNXK01000218.1 GCA_001872165.1 Anaerolineae bacterium CG2_30_58_95 | reverse complement strand
AAACAGTATTGGCTTTAGCCCCGCGAACCAAGCGACAGAAAACCGCAATTTATGGCCGCGCCAAGTATATATCGGCAGACCTCCGAGGTTCAAAACCTCGGAGATCTTGCTGGATAGGAAAATACGAGGAAGTATGTAAATCCTCGGTTATGACGCATTACACTACCCATACTCTGCTATAATAGTGATAATCATTGCGGATAATTTATATCCATAAATCTTGTCCAACTTCTCAGATAAGGAGCAATGAATGCCTGCCAGAGGATGGATTGAAGTCAACGACAAGTTCTGCAAGGGATGCGAACTGTGCATCCACGCCTGTCCGCAGGAAGTGATGCGCCTGGATATGGAGCACCTGACGCCCAAAGGTTATCACCCAGCGGAAGTTTATAAAGAGGGCTGCACCGGCTGCGCCATCTGCGCGCTGGTCTGCCCGGACGCCGCCATCACGGTTTATCGTGAAGTGACCAAAGCACCCGCCCTCGCGGCGGCAGGAGGGCAACCAGCATGACACGCGAACTATGGAAAGGCAATGAAGCTATCGCCGAGGCGGCCATCCGCGCCGGCCTGGAAGGCTACTTCGGCTATCCTATTACCCCACAGACTGAAACGCTCGAATGGATGTCCCGTCGTATGCCTGAACTAGGGCGGATTTTTCTCCAGGCGGAAAGCGAACCGGCGGCCATCAACATGGTCTACGGCGCGGCCTGCACCGGCGCACGCGTGATGACCTCTTCGTCCAGTCCCGGCATCAGTTTGATGATGGAGGGCCTGTCCTACATCGCCGGGACGGAAGTTCCGGTTGTTTTGGTTGACGTAATGCGCGGCGGCCCCGGCCTCGGCAACATCGCCCCATCCCAAGGCGACTACAACCAGATCTGCCATGGCGGCGGGCACGGAGATTATCATCCCATCGTGTTGGCGCCCGCGTCCGTCCAAGAAGCCGTTGATCTGGTCCCCCTGGCCTTCGACCTGGCAGAAAAGTACCTGAATATTGCCTGCGTTCTGCTGGATGGCAGCATCGGCCAGATGATGGAGCCGGTGGAGCTGCCCGAAATGCGCCCGGTCGTCCGCAAAGAATATGCGTGGGCCACCACCGGCGCTAAAGATCGTTCACGCCACGTCCTGACCTCAATCTATCTTGAAGTGGGCCTCGAAGAAGAGGTCAACCTGCGCCTGCTTAAGCGCTGGGAAGCCATTAAAGCGAATGAAGTCCGTTTCAAGGAATACTATCTGGATGACGCCGAGATTGCCGTCATCGGTTTCGGGACAGCCGGCCGGGTTGCGCTTTCGGCTGTCCGCGCCGCTCGCGCCCAGGGCATCAAGGTCGGCCTGTTCCGCCCGATTTCTGTCAGCCCTTATCCATACCAACAGGTGGCTGCGCTGGCCGAACGTGTCAAGTCCTTGCTGGTGGTCGAGATGAACACCGGGCAGATGCTGGAGGACGTGCGCCTGGCCGTCAGCAGACGCATACCAATCGAATTTTACGGGCGTCTGGGTGGCGTCGTTCCCTTCCCGGATGAAATCCTGGGCGAGATCCAGCGCATCGCCAAGCAGCCTCCCAGCCTGGAGGGGCATCCCGCCCAGCGCTGGCTGGAGCGCATGACCGCCCCGCAGAGATGAAAGGTAAAGCCATGATTAACATTATTTCACCTAAGAATCTGGTTTATTCCCGCCCCAAAGCTTTCACCGATACACCGACCCACTATTGCCCCGGCTGCACACATGGCACGGCGCACCGTCTGATCGCTGAAGTACTGGACGAAATGAACATTGCCGATAAGACCATCGGCGTGGCCCCCGTCGGCTGTGCAGTATTTGCTTATAACTACATTGACACCGACTTCGTCGAAGCCGCCCACGGACGCGCCCCGGCCATGGCCACCGGTATCAAGCGCCTCCTCCCAGACCGGGTCGTCTTCGCCTACCAGGGCGACGGTGACCTGGCATCCATTGGCATGGCTGAAACTGTCCATGCGGCAGCACGCGGGGAAAATATCACCGTCATCTTCATCAACAACACCAATTATGGCATGACCGGCGGCCAAATGGCCCCTACCACCCTACCCGGCCAAAAGACCACCACTTCCCCGAATGGACGTGACGTGGAACTGCAAGGCTATCCCATCCGCGTCGCCGAAATGCTGGCTACATTGGAAGGCGTGGGCTATGTCGTCCGCCGCAGCCTGCACGACCCGAAGAATATCCGCCTGGCGAAGAAAGCCATCCGCACGGCCTTTGAAGTGCAAGTGCGCGGGCTGGGTTTCTCGATGGTAGAGCTTTTGTCAACTTGTTCGACCAACTGGGGCCTCACGCCGGTCGAGTCGCTGAAGTGGCTGGAAGAGCACATGCTCCCGTATTACCCGCTGGGCGACTACAAGATTGCCCCGTCCGTCGCGGCGGTAAAAATCTAATTTCCAGGTGTCATTGCTTCACCGCCCTCGCTATGCTCGAAGCGGCGGCTCGCACGTGTGCCTGCGCACACCTGTGCCTGCGTCAGGTGCACTTGCACCTGTGACAACGAATGCTCCGCCGCAAGTACAGGCAGGCAGTGCAGGCAATGACACGAGAGAACGGAGTATAAAAAATGCAGACAGAAATCATCATCGCCGGTTTCGGCGGGCAAGGCGTCATGTTCGCGGGTCAGGTTTTGGCCTACGCTGCCATGGACAAAGGCGAGGAGGTCACCTGGATCCCCTCCTACGGGCCGGAGATGCGCGGCGGCACGGCCAACTGTACGGTGGTCATCGCCGACGAGGAGATTGGTTCGCCGCTGGTCAAGAATCCGCCGGCGTCCATCGTCATGAACCTGCCGTCGTATGACAAATACGAACCGCTGGTCAAACCCGGCGGCGTACTGGTGGTCAACGCTTCGATGGTAGACCGCGGCGCCAAGCGCGATGACATCACTGAGATATTCGTCCCGGCTAACGACATCGCTGAGGAAATCGGCGACCGCCGCCTGGCAAACATGGTCGCGGCCGGCGCGTTGATCGCCTGCCTGCCGATACTTTCCATCGAAGACCTCGAGGCGGCTCTTGAAGCTCACATGCCGGGCCGTCACAAGCGCTTGCTTCCCAAGAACTACGAAGCTTTGCGCAAGGGCGCGGAGTTTGCAACGGAGCACGCCAGGAAAGCAAAGTAATCAGTTTCCAGTGATCAGTAATCAGTGGCAGTCCGGCGAGGCCGGGCTGCCATTATTCTTGCCTGTGCTATAATCTTTTCACTGACGACTATGAACTTCTTAATCACTGGAGCAGCCGGATTCCTCGGCTCAACTCTTGCCAATCAGCTTGCCCGCGAGGGGCACCAGGTGCGCGGCCTGGATGACCTGTCAACCGGCGATCCCCAGGCGCTCGCCCCGGATGTCCATTTCACGCGCGGGGACGTGAACGACCGGCCCAAGTTATGGACACTGCTTCAAGAGGTGGATTGTGTCTACCACCTGGCGGCGCGTGTTTCGGTTCAGGAATCGATCCTGTACCCGGGCAAATACAACGCCGCCAACGTGGACGGGACCGTCAGCCTGATGGAGGCCATGCGCGA
>MNXK01000096.1 GCA_001872165.1 Anaerolineae bacterium CG2_30_58_95 | reverse complement strand
AATCTGGCCGATGGCGGCTTTCGGCGTAGTCGTGTTTTTCATCAGCGTGCTGCTGTTCCATAAGCGGCTGGAGTAACACATTTCAAACCTAATCCCCCGCTCCCCCTTCCCTACAAGGGGAGGGGGCTGGCAGGATGGGTCAAGCAAAAACTATATCTACGGAGAATTTCCCATGAACAAACGTTATCTTCTCACTTCCGCTCTTCTGCTGGTTGCCCTGCTTCTCTCCTCGTGCCAGGGACTGAGTGGTATAAAAAGCGATGGCGCATTGCGCGCCTCAGGCACGATTTCGGCGCGCGAGGTGCAGGTGGCTCCCGAACTCGGCGGTATGGTCGCCGAAGTAGCCGTTGAAGAAGGGGCGCAGGTGCAGGAAGGTGATGTGCTCTTCCGCCTGAACGATACACTCATACAGGCGCAACGGCGGCAGGCCGAGGCGGCTGTGCAACTGGCCCAGGCCGCTGTGAATACAGTAAAAGCGCAGTATGAACTGACGTTGAACGCCGCCCGCTTGCAGGAACAGCAGGGACGCGCCGCCGCCTGGGGAGCACCTCAGCCGGATGAGTTTGGCCTGCCGGTTTGGTACTACACAAAAGAAGAAAAGATGGCCGCCGCCCAAGCTGAAGTCGCAGCTGCCGGGCAGGCTCTCGAAACCGAAAAGGCCAATCTGGAAAAATTGTTGGGCGAAATGGCCTCCCAGGAATTTCTGGATGCCGAGAAGCGCCTGGCCGAGGCGCAGGTTGCTTTTCCTATCGCCGGGCAGGTGCTCGAACAGGCAAAGGCCGCTCCGAACAATCAAAAACTGGTGGATTTCGCCCAGCAGCAATATGACGCCGCCAAAAGTGAACTGGACGCTGCCCAGGCCGCCTACGACCGCCTGCTGACCGGCAAGGCGGCTGGCGACATCTTGGAAGCCCGCGCCCGCGTCGCCGTAGCCCAGAGACGCTATGACTCCGCCCTTGATTATTACAATTCCCTGCTCAGCGGCGACCAGTCCTTGCAAGTGAAAGTCGCCGAAGCGGGCGTGCAACAGGCCGAGGCGGCCCTGGCGCAGGCCGAGGCCGCTTTGAATGCGCTGGACATTCAACTGGAAAAAACGGTCGTGCGCGCCCCTATCTCCGGCGTGGTGCTGAACCGCAACCTGGAAGCCGGCGAGACGGTCACGCCGGGCAGTATTGTGATCGTCATCGGTCAACTGGCGGAGGTCGAACTGGTGGTTTACATCTCTGAAACCGAGTACGGCCAAGTACACCTCGGCGACCAGGCTTCCATCACGGTCGATTCTTTCCCAGGCGAGACCTTCAGCGGCGCAGTGGTACACATCTCTGATACAGCCGAGTTCACCCCGCGCAACGTGCAGACGGTGGAGGGACGCCGTGCTACGGTCTATGCCATCAAGTTGATCGTACCCAACCCTGAATTGAAACTCAAGCCCGGCATGCCCGCGGACGTGACTTTTGTGACCGGTCAGTAGAGTTGAAATAACAGCTTCGAGGTAATGATAATGCAGCCCCTTCCTAAACATGGCTCCTGTTTTGTGTGCGGCTCGGATGATTCTCCGGGAATGGGAGTGGTCTGGTATGCACTGGATGACAAATCCATTTTTGCCGAAGTAACGCTGAACGACGCCCAGCAGGGTCCGCCCGGTTTCGCGCATGGAGGCGCCTCCGCCGCTTTGTTGGATGAAGCCATGGGGGCGGCGGTCTGGCTGGCCGGGTATCGGGTGGCGTCGGTCAACCTCAATATTTCCTATCGCAAACCTGTTCCGCTCGGTCAGCCTTTCAAGGTTACAGCGCAGGTCAACGAGCGGAATGGGAAAAAGGTTACAGCGGTGGGCGAGATCTGCCTGGCAGATGGAACACTGGCGGTCAGCGGCGAAGGGATTTTTGTCGAGGCTCCGCAGTTGTTCAATGGTCTGGGTTCAGAAGCAGGCCAGGTTTCAGAGGATGAGTTGTAAAGATGCACGAAACGGAGAAATAAATATGCAGGCTGAAAATCTCTGGTGTGACGAAGAAAGTCTAGGATGGCTGTGAAGAGCATGAGCAAATCTGGTATCGGACCTCCTCGAATCCACAAAATACAAGCTTTGCTGGGTATACTCTTTCTAGCGGTAACAGGTTGGAAAGTGGCAGGTAGTGTGCCAGACATATCGAAATTTGTTTTGGTCCTTGCGCCGCACACCTCAAACTGGGATTTGCCGTTTATTCTGGCCGTCATGTATGGATTGGGTCTCGAAATTAACTGGTTTGGAAAGAAAGAGATCTTCGCCTGGCCAGTTGGAGGCGTTTTCAAATGGCTTGGAGGCATCCCAATAGACCGTAGTTCTCGTCAAAAAGTGGTGCAACAAACGGCGCAAACGATACGGGAACGTGAGCAAATTGTGATAGGCATTGCGCCGGAAGGGACGCGCAGCCAGTCCAGTCATTGGAACACAGGCTTTTACTACATTGCCAGTCTTGCGCAAGTGCCAATTGTATTTGGCTATTTGGATTACGCACGCAAAGTTGGCGGCTTTGGACCAATGATGCACGCCACCGGCAATATTGAGGCGGACATGAAGGTAATCCGTGAGTTTTATGGCGGCATCACCGCAAAGTATCCACATAACGTAGGAGAGATGATTGTCAGCCAGCGTGCGCGGCCTTTAGGCGCAGAACAGGTCGTTCAGCATGAGAAAAGATAGTGCAGGGTTGCAGGCTAAAAATCTCTCGTGGATAGGACTGTTTGCCATCGCCATGGCTTATCTGGAGTCGGCGGTGGTCGTCTATCTGCGAAGAATTTATGGCATCAGCGATTTGATTCTCAGCGTGCCACCATTCGATCCGCAAATCGCAGCGATTGAACTGGGAAGGGAACTGGCGACGCTGGTCATGTTACTGGCTGTGGGCTGGGTTGCCGGGAAGAAGTTTCAATCACGCTTGGGTTTTGCCGTCTTCGCCTTTGGCCTGTGGGACATATTCTATTACATCTGGCTCAGGGTTTTCATCGGCTGGCCGCGCTCGGTGTTGGACCCTGACATCCTGTTTCTCATTCCCTTGCCGTGGTGGGGACCGGTGCTTGCGCCGGGGTTGATTGCCGCACTCATGGTTTTGGGCGGCGCGCTGGCTGTCATTGGCGATGATCGCGGGCAGACCGTCCGACTGCAACCGGCTGAGTGGGCGATCTT
>MNXK01000060.1 GCA_001872165.1 Anaerolineae bacterium CG2_30_58_95 | reverse complement strand
GCTATGCAAATATCTATTTTGGTGAGGGCTTCCGCTACCTTGAGGTACTCCTCGACCATTGCGGGAACGGCGGCGGAAGCGGCGGGGCCAATACGACGAAGTGCCTGGATAGCATTCCATCTGACCTTTGCATCAGGATCGGATAAGTGCCGAATTGCTCGCTGCACTTGCATTGAGACTGCGGCTTCACTCAACGGATCTATGTCTTGAGGCCAGCCGCAATAGTCACAAAGGTTATGGTCTATGGGGAACTCCTCCAAACAGTTGGTACATTTACGGACCAGCGATTGGCCGCACTGGCAGAAGCGCGCCCCAGGGGGTGCAACACGTCCGCACGTGGTGCAAACGTGTTCGCCGGCCTGGGGCACATAAAGCTGCCTGTCGATGATCAGGACGGAAGTTGTTGAGCAGTATGGGCAAGTAAACATGTAACCGAATCGAAGTTCTTTTTCGGGTACATTGCTTGCATTGCCACATTTGGGGCAACTTAATGGGATGATTTGGACCGCCATTTCAACCTCCTCTTCGTTATGACCTTTCTCTTTGCTGAAAGCCTGTTATTTATCTCCAGTGAAAATAAAGCATCTTTGAGCAACGCCGCTCTAGTTGCTCCTTGCGCCGTCCTCTTTGCTCCTTGCGCCGTCCTCGGCGCAAGATTTACCCCGCAAAGCCGCCGGGGACGGCGGCTGGAGCATAAGCCGCGCCATCCGGCCTGGCGAGGGGGACAGGGCAGGATTGTTACTGAAGGGTGATTGCATTCTGATAAATTGCCTGACATCTTGCCAGGCACTGATCACTGATCACTGAAAACTGATCACTGACTATCCCAGGTGCATCGGCATGATGACGTGCAGGAAATTGTCATCGCCCACCGGGCGGATCACGCCGGGCGCGTTCGGGGCGGAGGTCTCCAAAGCCACGTTGGGGGTCTTGATCACCTCCAGCACCTCGCGCATATACTTGACGTTGAAGGCGATCAGCAAGCCGACGCCTTCGATGGTCGCCGCGACCACGGTCTCGTTCGAGCCGGTCTCTTCGGACTGGGCAAAAATTTCGACCGAGCCTGGCTCCAGCTCGCCGCTGGATTTGATGTTCAGCCGTGCCACGTTGGAGCCTTCGCGGGCAAAGATCTCGGCTTGCTTGCAAGCCTTGAGCAATGCCTGGGTGGAGAGCAGCGTGCGCGACTTGTAGGCGCGCGGGATGATCTGCTGGTAATCTGGAAAGGCGCCGTCAATCAATTGCGAGACCAGTTCCACGTCCTTGACGCGGAAGATGGCCTGGCCGCGGCCCTTCGGCAGCACCATCGCGATCATTTCGTCCCCCTCCGCGGCGATGCGCCCCAGTTCGCTCAAGGCGCGCCCTGGGATGATGGCTGTTACCGGCTGCGGCACGGGCTGGGAGAGCGTGGCTTTACGCACTGAGAGCCGGAAACCATCCGCGGCCGCCATCGTGACAGTGTCCTTGTCCATTGTCATCAACACGCCCATCAGCACCGGGCGGGCCTCGTCCACTGAGGCGGCGAAGACCACCTGTTGGATCATCTCCTTGAAATCGGCCACGTTGATCTGGATGGCGCCTTCCATTTCCGGGACTGGCAGCGGCGGGAACTCTTGCGCGTCAATGCACTTGATGTCCGTGTTAGATGCCCCGCAGCGCATGTTCAGGGTCTGGTTGGCCGCGTTCAGGCTCAAGCTCACCTGTTCGGCGGGCAGAGTCGCGACCAGGTCCACGAAAGTGCGCGCCGGGACAGTGGTTGAGCCTTCCTCCTCGATCTTGGCTCCGATCCAACAGGTGATGCCCAGTTCCAGGTTGGTGGCCGAGAGACGCAGCCGGCCTTCATCGGTTGCGACCAATATGTTTGCCAGCACAGGCAGCGTCGTACGCGGCGACACCGCCCGCGAAACGATGCTCAATCCATGAGCCAGGTTTTCTTGTAAGACGGTTACTTTCATTGCTCCATCCTCTCCACGTAGATTATATCAAGGTTTTGACGGAGTGCAAAATCTCCTGATTTTGCACGAAATGAGGGAGTGCAAAATCTCCGATTTTGCCCGAAGTCGGGTCCTTCCAGGGTGCTTCGCGAAGACTTCGGACTCCTGATGTGCCTATCCTTGGAAAAGCGAGACGAGCAGGCTGGTCAGGGCCATCAGGATTTTCAGGCCGAACAGCGCCGCGATAATGTAAGTGAAAATCATCCAGCCGGATGTGCCGCCCAGATGGCGGACTTCCTGACCCTCGGCCAACTGGCGGACGGCCTGCGCGACCTGCCCGGCCGCGGCCTGGAGCGAACGGCCGACAACGAATGCTCCGCCCGCGCCGCCTGACCATATCCACCCTGCCGCAGCGCGCGGGACGATCAGCTTGCTGCCGTTAAAATCGCGCAGCCACAGCCGCAGCGCTTCGGGCGGATCGAGCGCCAGGTCGCCGGGAAGGATGGCGGCCTTGACCGCCGCCAGCGCCTCCTCCGGTATCGGCTGGGTGACCGGCTGGATGGCGGCGGGCAGGCGCGGGGTCTGCTTTTGGAGCGCCTCCAGCATGGCCTGGGCGAAGGGGTCGTCGTTGCCCGGGTCGAAGATCAAGACCGGGAAGAGGGCATGTTTGGTGGTCAGTGCGTGGGCAGCCATGCGGCCGTCACGGCGCAGGGTCAGGCCGTGGTAGATACCCATCAGGGCGAACAGGAAAAGCAATTGCAGGTAGTTCAAGAGGCTTTGCGTAAATCCGGGCGGTCGGTCGCCGAGCAGCGTCCGTATCAGCAGGAAGAGCAGCGCCACGGCGGCGATCATCCCGCCGATGACGCTGACGAACAGGGCCAGGTAAAGGTAGATCTTGCGTACCAGCGAGCGGCGGGCGTGGTCGCCGGGATCGCCGGAGGCCAGCGCCTCGGCCTGCATCGGCCGCCAGGTCAGAAACCAGAGCGGCAGACTGGCGAAGAGGGTCGCCAGTGATGCGGCTAAACGGGGGCGCAGCGTGCCGGCCCACAGCAGGTCGCCGAGGCTGGCATTTATGACGAAGGATAGCAGCATCGAGAGGCCGGTGAAGGTCGCGCCCAGTCCGATGGCGGTGAGGATGTAGAAGTACAGCCGGCGCATCCCCGCCCGGCGGGGCGCGTCGGGCGTCTCAGCCATTGAGCGTCCCAGCCAGCGGCCATAATAAGCCCACACGCCCGCCAGCGGGATGCCGATGGAGAGCGGCCCGCCGACCAGTCGCACGAGGTAAGGAACGTTCATCTGTTCGCCAAGCAATCTGCGCAGGAGGGCGGCGATCACGACCCCGCCGGAGGTCAGCACGGTGGCCACACCGGCCAGGGCCAGGGCGTAGAGCACGCCCAGGCGCAGGGCCGATTCGCGCTCTGCGGACTCGGCCAGCGAATCCTGGGCAGTCTTCCAGGCGAAGAACCACAGCGGCGCGCCGATCAGGAGCAGCGTCAGTCCGTTGGCGAAAGAAGCCAGGTGGCCGTACCCAACCGTGATGGCTGGAATCTCGAAGGCATACTGAAGGCTCTGTTGGATGCCAGCCACCAGCATCACCAGGGAATAGATCACCCAAATGTAACGGTAGATGCGGCGCAAGCTGGTCAGGGTGTCTTTTGGTGCCACGACCTGCCAATCGGCGCGCAGCACGCTGATGAAGTAGGCCGCGACGAGAGCGTTCATCAGCATGGCGATCAGGTTATCGCTCCAGGTCTGGCTCGCGCCGAACATGGCATTCAGCGGCAGGCGAAAAGCCTGGAGCAGGAGGCGGTCGAGCAATGGCAGGCAGTTCTGGGCGATGGGGATCAGGGTCGCCAGCAATACGGCGTAGAGGAAGAAGGCGCGCACGCCGGAGGCGTGCTCGTCCATGTCGGCGCGTGCGCCGCGCTGGGCCACCCACCAGTGCAGACCGAAGACCGGCACGCCGACCAGGATCAAGGCCAGCGCCTGCGCCAGGCGCGCCGCGCCCCCGCCGACGATGTGGGTCGAGAAGGCCGAGCGCGCCAGCCCGATCAAGCCCCACAGGACAACTTCCAGGCTGACGAGTGTTACTGCGTAGAAATACAGGCGTCGAATGGTACGCATAATTTTCTCCTTACTTCACCGGCACCGCCGTCGGCTGGTACCAATCCCAGCCCCAATAGGGATACGGCATGTAGGAAATGCGCCAGGCGCCATTCTGCCTTTCCCGCAAGGCGGGAAGGGGGGAGAGGAGCATGAGGTTAGCGAAGCTGGTGAGATTTGTATTCATATAGAAATTGACACAAGCGGCAAAAGTCATTATTATATAAGCGTAAAAGTCGTAAGACTTCTCCCGCCCCGCGAAGAGTGGCCGCCTGTGGCCGCCTGCCCCCATCTACATGT
>MNXK01000104.1 GCA_001872165.1 Anaerolineae bacterium CG2_30_58_95 | reverse complement strand
TATCCGTCACTGAAAACCTGGAGATGGGCGCGTACAGTCGGAAGAGTAAACAGGAAATTGCCGCTGATCTTGAACGCGTCTTCACCCTGTTTCCACGTCTAAAGGAACGCCACAGTCAGGTTGCAGGCACACTCTCCGGCGGCGAACAGCAGATGCTCGCCACCGGCCGCGCTTTGATGGCCCATCCACGCCTGCTCCTGATGGACGAACCATCCATGGGCCTGGCGCCCGTGTTGGTCGAGAGCATCTTCGAGACCATCAAGGCGATCAACAAGGAAGGAACGACCATTCTACTGGTCGAGCAAAACGCGTTGATGGCGCTCACTGTCGCCAGTCGCGGTTACGTTCTGCAGACCGGAGAGATCGTCCTGCACGATACTGTTAAGAAACTCCAGCAAAACAAAATGGTGCAGAAGGCTTATCTGGGCATGGAGGAATAGAACTTGGATCTTCCAAAAACTGCTGACATCATCGTTATCGGCGGCGGCGTGATGGGGGCCAGCACTGCCTATCACCTGGCCGCTCGCGGTCAGAAAAATATCCTCCTGCTCGAAAAAGAAGAATTCTTCGGCCAGGGGGCAACGGGACGGTGCGCGGGCGGCGTTCGTTACCAGTTCTCCACCGAGATCAACATCCGCCTCTCACTGGAAAGCTTGCCGATGCTGGAACGTTTCAAAGACGAGATCGGGCAGGAAATCAACTATCGAAAGTGCGGCTATCTTTTTGCCCTCACTAAACCCGAAGATGTGAAATATTTCCGTCGCAACGTGGAACTCCAGCACAAACTTGGCGTTCAAACCGAGTGGCTGACCGGCGACGAAACTCGCCGGCGAGCGCCCCGGATGCGCTTCGAGGATGCCCTGGCAGGGACGTTCAATCCCAACGATGGGCTGGTAGACCCGAACAGCGTCGTCATGGGTTACGTCGGAGCGGCGCAACGAATGGGAGTCGAGGCGCTGAACAACGTGGAAGTCACGGGGATGAAAGTCGAAGTTGGGAAGGTTGAAGGTGTGGAGACGAACAAAGGTTTTGTCGCCGCGCCAACCGTCGTCAACGCGGCCGGACCCTGGGCTGGTCGCCTCGGAAAAATGGCCGGAGTCCACATCCCCATCACCCCCCTGCGCCGCCAAATGTTGACCACCACCCCGTTGCCCGAACTGCCCGCAGATTTTCCGTTCGTCATTGATTTTGCCCAATCCCTTTATTTCCACCGCGAAGGAGACGGACTCTTGACCGGCATGTCCAACCCGAACGAGTCGCCCGGTTTCGATCAAAACGTGGATGAAGCCTTCGAGCTTGTGAACCTCGAGGCGGCATCCGCGCGTATGCCCCTGCTCGAAAAGGCTGGTCTGGTGTCACATTGGGCTGGTCTATACGAAGTCACGCCAGACGCCCATCCCATTTTCGGGAAAACGCCGCTGGAAGGCTTTTACGTAGTGGCCGGTTTTTCAGGGCATGGCTTCATGCACGGACCGATCTCCGGGAAATTAATGGCCGAATACATCCTCGACGGAAAATTCCAAAGCGTGGACGTTTCCATGCTCGATCTGGCGCGGTTCGAGGAAGGCCGGTTGATCCAGGAATACAACGTTGTGTAGCTGGAAGTGATATACTTACCATGTAATTACACGAGAGGAGCAAACCCATGTTGCGCAAAATTTTCAAGACAGGCAACAGCACTGTTGTTTCCCTGCCAAAGGACATGATTGACCCGTTGGGTGTGAGGGACGGCTCCGACGTATCTTTGGAATTGGATCGCGAGCACCGCCAGATCATTATCCGCCCGGTCGAATTGCCCATCGCCGCAGACGGCGTGGACAAGGAGTTTGCCCGCCAAGTGAGCGAATTTATTGCCGAATATCGCCCGGCGCTCGAATCGCTTGCGAAGAAATGAAATACCTGACTGCCGAGCAGATATTATTCATCCACGCACGCCTGATCGCTGAAACGGGCGGCAACCACGGAGTTCACAATCTGGGGCTGTTGGAATCAGCGGCGGCTCGCCCGCAGGCCACATTCGATGGAAAGGAACTGTACCCGGACATATTCCGGAAGGCGGCCGCACTGCTGGATTCGTTGATCAATAATCACCCCTTCGTGGATGGCAACAAACGCACAGAGACCACCCCACCATGCCAACCGCAGAGATCATCGCTATCGGGACCGAGCTTCTGCTCGGCGAAACCGCTGACACGAACACCCGCTTCATTGCGCGGACGCTGCGCGGCCTGGGCGTGGATCTATTCCGCACCAGCACCATCGGCGATAACGCCGGGCGCATTGCCCAGGCCATTCGTGAGGCGCTGGCGCGCGCCGAGATCGTCATCACTACCGGCGGCCTCGGCCCAACTGTGGACGATCCAACCCGGCAGGCCGTGGCGCAAGCTGTGGGCGTGGAATTAGAATTCCGACCAGAATTATGGGAGCAGATCACCGCCCGCGTGGCGCGCTATGGTCGCACCCCAACCGAGAACCAGAAACGACAGGCTTATATCCCGAAGGGCGCAATATCCATCGAAAATCCGGTTGGCACGGCACCGGCGTTCATCGTCAATGTCTCCCCTCTCCTCGCGAAGCACCCCCGAAGGGGGCAGGGAGAGGGGCCGGGGGTGAGGGCGAGCGTCGTCATCTCTCTGCCCGGTGTGCCGCGCGAGATGGAAACGCTCCTGACGCAGGCCGTGATCCCCTATCTTCAGAAACATTACAACCTGCACGATGTCATCAAAATCCGCACCCTGCACACTGGCGGAGTCGGGGAAGCCTGGATAGACGAGCAAATCGGCGACTTGGAATCCCTGACCAACCCGACCGTCGGCCTGAGCGCGCACTCTGGCATTATAGACATCCGCATCGCCGCAAAGGCCGGGAGCGAGGCCGAAGCTGATCGGATGCTCAACGCTATCGAGGCGGATGTCCACGAGCGATTGGGAACAGTCATCTACGGGGCGGATAACGCCACCCTGGAAGCGGTCACGCTCAAGGCGGTGGCGGCGCGGGGCTGGAGCCTGGCCTGTCTCGAAAGCGGACTGGACGGCGCGCTGATCGAGCGACTTGTCCGTCTCGGGAGTCCAGCTTTCGTTGGTGGGATCAGGCATAAAGTCCAGCCTGAGGCGATGGAAGATGCGCTCGAAGAAGCGTTCGGAGAAGCGCGTCGCGAAAACCGGTCGTTGGCCGCATTGGGCATCACTCTGTCGGTTGATGAAGAACGGCAAGCTGTCACGATCCTCATCCTCACGCCGCAGGAAAAAGAAGAACGTCACCTGACCTATGGCGGACACCCGCGCAACGCGCCGCGCTGGGCGACGAATATAGGCTTGGACTGTCTCCGGCGGTGCGTTCAGGGGATTTCCGGCTGACCATGTGCTTGCCAGGCGCGCAAGGGCTTTTCGTCATCGTTTTCCTTGGCCTGGTTGGGATGGGGTGCTCACTGCCGCAAGCTGTCACTCCAACTGATCCTGCGGTCACTGCATGGCCGACTACTGAAACGTCAACGCTAACCGTCACTTCATCGCCCACTGTCAGGCCAAGCGTTACCCCGCTTCCTTCGGCGTCGCCAACTGCCACGCCGCTGCCAACTTCGACGCCGACCCCAACCCCACAAAGCCAGGGGATGTTTATCATCGGCTTTTCGGTCAGCGGGCGGCCGCTGGAGGTCTACCAGTTCGGCAGCGGGCCGAGCGAACGCTTGATCGTGGCAGGCGTCCACGGCGGGAACGAGTGGAACACCATCGCTAGATGAAAACAATCACAAAACTGGTCAATTGATATAACATTCTCGTGCTATAATTTAAAAATGGATACTATTACAGGTTTACGCCATAGTATGTCGCCAATATTCAGGCAATATAACATCCGAAAGGCGATCCTGTTCGGGTCGCTTGCGCGTGGCGAGGAAACACAGCATAGCGACGTGGACTTGATCTTAATTCAGGAAACGCAGAAGCGATTCTGGGATCGCTACGATGGCCTCCTACTTGCGCTTGGACAAGCCGCAAGGCAATATGCCGTGGATGCGCTCATCTATACGCCAAAAGAACTGGAAGCGATCAAAGAGCGGACGTTCATCCGACAGGCATTGAAGGAAGGAATTACGTTATATGAGTCTGAGTAAAAATGTCCTCGAAGCCTGGCGTTGGTGGGAAACCGCACGCGACGATCTTCAAGCGGCAGAGACGCTTGAAAAATCGGGGATGCACGCTCATGCTTGTTTTAACTGCCAGCAAAGCGGCGAGAAATCACTGAAAGCCCTGTGGTTTTCCGTTGATGCAGATCCATGGGGACACTCCATTCAAAAACTGGTGGCTGACTTTCCACAACAGGATTTGTTGAAACCGTTCGAACAATGGCTGCGATACGCTGCCTCGCTGGATAAATTCTATATTCCAACACGCTATCCAAATGGACTGCCTGATCTAACACCCGCGCAAAGCTACACAGAGGAAGATGCTCATATTGCTCTGGAACGGGCAAAGTTCCTGCTGGAACAGGTTCGATTGTTATTACCGTCAAAGTAAACGCCCAAAAGAGCGGCATTCCCATGCCGCTCTTTTATAATGCATCTCAAGGAGCCTGAATGACCCAAACCGTAGACCTCCTCCTCGTCAACGCCCTCGTCCTAACGATGGACGAAGAACTCCACCAATACGAACCCGGCGCGGTGGCCGTGACGGGCGACTCCATCGTTGCCATCGGGCCGGAGGCGGAAATCCGCGCCAGCTACAGCGCTGCCCAGATTGTGGACGGCGGCGGGAAAGTGCTGATGCCCGGGCTGGTCAATGCGCACACCCACGTCCCGATGACGCTGCTGCGCGGCCTGGCCGACGACTTGCGCCTGGACGTTTGGCTGATGGGCTACATGATGCCGGTCGAGCGCGAGTTCGTCTCGCCGGATTTCGTCCGCCTGGGAACGCGCCTGGCCTGCGCCGAGCTGATCCGCAGCGGCGTGACCTGCTTTGCAGATATGTACTACTTCGAGGAGGATGTCGCTAAAGCCACGGCCGAGGCGGGTTTGCGCGCTGTCTGCTCGCAGACCGTGCTCAAGTTTCCCACACCGGACGCTGCATCGTACGAAGACTCACTGGCGGCCGCGCGTGACTTTATCCAGCGCTGGAAAGGACATGCGCTCATCGAACCCTCCGTCGCGCC
>MNXK01000031.1 GCA_001872165.1 Anaerolineae bacterium CG2_30_58_95 | reverse complement strand
CCGGGTTCGAGGACGGTATCCGCTGGTTGGTAGCCAATGCTGACCCAGGTTTCCAGCAAGGGCTGCGGCGGCAGGCGTTGTCCCACCTTGAGCAATTTACTGGCTTTGAGAAAGTCACGCCGCGGCAGGGTGCGTGTCATCAAGGCGCGCGCAGAGGTCACGATGATCGGCGGCATTCGTTGTCCCGGCTTTTGCGCAGCACCCTTCGACACCGTTCGTGCCGCGAGCATCGGCGGCACGCCGGTGCGAGACGGCAGGCTCAGGGCAGCGCCTACTCGGTCGGCAAACGGCAGGTGATAGGCTGCCAGCGCGGTCAACGCCTGCAGACGTTCGCGGCGGGTAGTATTGCCCCAGGCAGCCTCTTCGTAGAACAGCGGATTGGGTTCGGAGAATGAATACCGCTGTGCGGATGGCGACCAGAAAGCCAGTTCGTCGTGCAAGGCGAGGGCATGATCGGCGCGGTCAGTGACGAGAACAATGGGTTGATTCAAGTCCGCGTGCAGGGCAGCCAGGACAGGCAAGCGCGCGGCGCGCGGCAGGGCCAGTCCGGGCTGGGATTTGCCGGATTTCAGGGATGCCAGGAGAGCCTGGTAGGCAGGAAGGGATTGGATCTGTTCGAGGAGGAATTCCATGTTTTGTAGGGGCGACCTTTATGGTCGCCCTGGGCGGGGAAATACCCCTTCGGGGTACTTAGTCCCGCCCCTACGAAATAACACCATTGTATTTATTCATCGCCGCGTCGAGGCCTTCCATCACAAACGTCAACGCGGCCTCCACAGCCCGGTCGAGCGTCTCGGCGATGACCGTCATCTCGGCAGCCGAAAAATCCTGCAAGACGTAATCTGGCGCTTCCATCCGGCCAAGCGGACGACCAATCCCCAGCCGCAGGCGAGGGAATTCGTCCGTGCCGAGGCGCTCGAGGATGGATTCCATCCCCTTCTGCCCGGCCGAGCCGCCGTCCGGGCGGATGCGGATCGTACCGGGCGGCAGGTCGAGGTCATCGTGAGCGACGAGGAGATTAGTCAAGGGAAGTTTATAGAAGCGGACGAGTCCCTGCACCGATTGGCCAGACAGGTTCATGAAGGTTTGCGGCTTGGCAAGGATGATTTTGCGCTCGCCTGCTCCGCCTTTTTGGGGGTTATACTTCGCGGCGGCCACCAACGCCTTGGATTGCAGGCGAGTGAAGCGCGCGTCTAGTTTAACCGCCAGCCGATCCACCAGCATAAAGCCGACGTTGTGGCGATTCTCGCGGTATTCCCGGCCGGGGTTGCCGAGGCCGACGATGAGAAAAAAGTGTTCAGTCATCAGTAATCAGTAATCAGTGATCAGTGAGGGAGGAGTAAAGCGTGAGACGTGAGACGTGAAATGTAATCGCAAATCGCAAATTGCAAATTGCAAATTGCAAATTGCAAATCGTAAATCGTTACGTTTTACGCATTACGTTTTACTGTGTCTTCTCGCCCAGGCATACACTCCGAAAATCAAGAAAAATAGCAGCGCACCCACCACACCATAACCCAGGCTGGCATAGATTCTTGATTGCGAAAGCGCAGCCGGGTTGGGCGGCAGCGCGGTCGGCGTCAGGTAGGGAGTCGCCGTGGCGGTGGCCTCAGGGACAGGCGTGGCCTGCAGCGGCGCAGCCGTCGGCGTGGAAGTCTCGACCAGGGTGTAGTTGCGCACGCGCAAGTCCGGGGCGATGGCGTCAACAAAGTCACCATCCGCCAGCGTAACGCGCAGCCGCAAGGTGTACAGGCCGTCGGTGATGGTCGTCGTATCCCACACGGCCAGCGTCCCCTGCGCCACCGGTTGGTCGCTCGCAGCGATCAGGAACCAAGCGCCGGTTGGATCATTGGTGTATGAAAAGGAAACCTCCGCCGAGACGAAACCGGCGACATTGCTGTTGCCGGTGATCGTCACCTGACCCTGCAGCGCTTCCCCTGCCTGCGGCGAGCGGATGGAGACCTGCGAGCTGAGCGCCTGCGCCAATGCGGGTTCCGCCCGCAGCGACCATGCCAGCAAAGCCAGGAAGATCAACAAGAGGCGCACAGTCGGACGGAACATATCAGATCAAAACAGATGAAACCAGTCCGTGTTCATAAGGATCGAACAAGCAAAAATGAGAAAAAGCACCAGCAAGATGAAACCGCACCCGATCCCCGTACACGAGCAGCCGCGCCCGAACCCGAACCTTCTTTGAAGCCAATCGAACAATTTATCCAGAAGGAACAATTCCAACAGGCCGGCTAAACATCCAGGACGGTTTTTCATGGCAGGCTCCTTTCGGGTTGGTGGGTTTGCAAAAATTGAGTCTAACACGAAGGCAGGTAAGGGTCAACTTTTTGATGTAAAATTGCCTTTAATATCAAATCTATGCGTAACCTTCTAAACCGTTTGCGGAAACTTGGCGCGCTCAAAGTGGTTGCGCTTTCGGCAACCAAAGAGGCCGAACGGCTCGAACCAGCCTTGCGCCGCACCTGCCTGGGCCGGATGGCCGGCATCAGCACATTCCTGGTTATCATCCTGTGCCTGGTAGCCTGGGTGATCGTATTCCTGTCGCTGCAAAGGTCCAGCGCACAACAGTCCATCCCTGCCAATATCCTGCCCCAGGTGATGTGCGTCGCGTTCTTTGGCGGCCTGGTCTTCGTGGCGCTCATCGGCGGATTGCTCGGCAACATCCTGCGGCGCATCCTCTGGCGCATATTGGCGAGGAAAGATAAGTAACGGGCCTGCCGTTTTTCTCTCATGAAATTTAATTATATGGTAAACTCAACCCAGAGCATTCCATGGAGACGACTATGAGTGCATCCCGCAGCGAACTGATGGTCCACCGATTGCGCGCAATGCAAGCCGCCGCGCCAGATATCGAAGCTTCCGCCATCGTCTCTGTAGACGGGCTGATCATGGCCTCGGCATTGCCCGCCGAAGTCGAAGAGGACCGCGTCTCGGCCATGTCCGCTGCCATGTTGAGCCTGGGCGAGCGTATCGCCAGTGAATTGGGCCGCGGCGGATTGGAACAAGTCTACATCCGCGGCAGCGGCGGTTTCATCGTGCTCACCTCGGTCGGACAGGAAGCCGTGCTCACCACCCTGGCACGTCAAGAGGCCAAGCTGGGCCTCATCTTCCTCGAAATGCGCCGCGCCGCCGAAGATTTGGTGAAACTGGTCGGATGAAAACACGGTTTTTTGAAGTACTCGAATCTGCTATCAACCCCGGTGGGGAGGGCGCAACTGCCCTCCCCACTGACTTTATATCGCCCTCACCCCCCTCCCCTCTCCCAACATTGGGAGAGGGGCCAGGGGTGAGGGCAAATCGAGAGGAGCTATGCCCACAAAATACCTCTTCTTCACTGGCGGCGTCGTATCCTCAGTCGGCAAGGGCGTGACCGCTGCGGCGGTTGGCCTGCTGCTGAAGGAACGCGGCTTCAACGTCGCCGTGCAGAAACTCGACCCCTACATCAACGTCGACCCGGGGACGATGAGTCCCTACCAGCACGGGGAGGTGTTCGTACTGGACGACGGCGCGGAAACGGACCTGGATCTGGGTCACTACGAACGCTTTATTGACATCCGCCTGAACCGGGTCTGCAACGTGACGACCGGCCAGGTTTACGCCGAGGTGATCGCCAAAGAGCGGCGCGGCGATTACTTGGGCGGCACGATCCAGGTTATCCCGCACGTCACCAACGAGATCAAGCGGCGCATCGGCCTGGTCGCCAAAACGATGAACGCGGAAATCGTGCTGGTCGAGGTCGGCGGGACGGTCGGCGACATCGAGTCGCAGCCTTTCCTCGAAGCCCTGCGCCAGTTGCGCAACGAGGTCGGGCGTGAGAATGTCTTCTTCATCCACGTGACGTGGATCCCTTACATCGGCGCGACCGGCGAACTCAAGACCAAGCCGACCCAGCACTCGGTGGCCGCCCTACGCTCCATCGGCATTTCGCCAAACATGATCATCGCCCGCTCCGACTACCCGATGAACGACAGCCTGACCGATAAGATCGCCCTTTTCTGCGACGTGGAGAAACAAGCCATCGTCCCCATGGTCACCACGCCGGTATTGTACGAAGTGCCGCTGTTGCTGGAAAAGGCAGGCGTCGGCGATTATCTCGTCGAACGGCTGGGGCTGAAATCAGCGCGCAAGCCGGAATGGAAAGCCTGGGAAAAACTGGTGGCAGAGGTGCGCCGTGAGAAGCCGAAGCTCAAGATCGCGCTGGTGGGCAAGTACGTGGAATTGCAAGACGCTTACATGTCGGTGCGCGAGGCGCTCAAACACGCGTCGCTGTCGTTGGGCGTCGAAACAGACCTGCAATGGGTGCACTCGGTGGACCTGGAAAAAGGCAAAGGCTGGGAGGTCGTCAAGGAGGCAGCCGGCATCATCGTTCCGGGCGGATTCGGGTCACGCGGCATCGAGGGCAAGATCCAGGCGGCAAAATATGCCCGCGAGAACAAGGTCCCCTATCTCGGCCTGTGCCTGGGCATGCAATTGATGGTGGTCGAATTTGCGCGTGACGTGCTGGGGTGGGAAAACGCCAACTCGACCGAGTTCGACCGCGCCACGCCGTATCCGGTCATTGACCTGATGCTGGAGCAGCGCGGCATCACCGAC
>MNXK01000090.1 GCA_001872165.1 Anaerolineae bacterium CG2_30_58_95 | reverse complement strand
TGATTGGCATGATCCTGTTCGCCATCACCTCCATCCTGACCGCCACTGCAATTGTACGTGAGCGCGAGCGTGGCACGATCGAACAGCTCATCGTCACGCCCATCCGCCCGTGGGAACTGGTGGTCGGTAAAATCCTGCCGTATGTCATCCTGGCTTTCATTGACACCCTCGAAGTGCTGGCCATCGGCCACTGGTGGTTCGGCGTGCCGGTGCGCGGCGACTTCAGTCTCATCCTGGGTTGTTCCGGCTTGCTGCTGCTCTCAGGTCTGGGCATTGGCCTGTTCGCCTCGACCATCGCCAACACCCAGCAGGAGGCCATGCTGACGGTTTGGATGACGCTCCTGCCGAGCATCTTCCTCTCCGGCTTTTTCTTCCCGCTGGAGGCCATGCCCAAGGTATTGCAGTGGATTTCCTATCTCATCCCGCTGCGCTACTATCTCATCATCATCCGCGCCCTGCTGATCAAGGGCGTTGGCGCGGGGCCGATCTGGAGCGAAATCCTGGCCCTCACCCTGTTTGGCATCGCCATCATGGGCGCGGCCTCTGTCCGTTTCCGCAAGAGACTAGATTAAACCGCCCTCACCCCTCGCCCCTCTCCCAAAATTGGGAGAGGGGTAGGGGGTGAGGGAAAAGGAGCTTCCTATGTCCCACAAACGTCCTCCCATTCCGGTGATTATCATCCTCATCCTGGCCGTCCTGGTCGGCGGCTACTTCGGCATCCGCGCCCTGCTCGTCAAGGGCGACGGCGCGCTCTCCGCTTCCGGCGCCATTGAGGCCGTCGAGGTGACTCTCTCGCCCGAAATCGGCGGCAAGATTATCGAAGTCTCTGTGGACGAAGGCGACATGGTGCAGGCTGGCGCCCAACTCTTCCGTTTGGACGATAGCCTGCTCCAGGCGCAGCGCGCCGTCGCCGCGGCCTCTCTGGACCTGGCAACTGCCGCCGCCAAAACCGCGGACACCGCCCTGGCGACCGCTCGAGCGAACTACGAGCTGACGCTGGACGCCGCCCGCGCCGAATCCACTGCCACCCGCACCTCAGACTGGCGCGCCGCCAACCCGGCCGGATACACCCTGCCCGGCGGCTACTTCGGCCGCGCTGACCAGATCGCGGCTGCCCAGGCCGAAGTGGATGCGGCCAGCTCCGCCCGCGAGGCGGCCCAGGCCAAACTCGACGGCCTGCTCGGCAACCCGGCCAACGCCGATTTCGCGGCTGCCGAGAAACGGCTCGATGAAGCCCGCGCCGCGCTCGTCGTCGCCCAGGATGTGCTGGCGCGCGCCAACCTCTCCGCCAACGCCGACCTGCGTGATTCAGCCCAATCCGCTTACGATGACGCCAAAGCCGAGACGGAAGACGCCCAGGCCGCCTACGATGACCTGAAAGATAGCGACGCGGCCACGGAGGTCATCACTGCCCGCGCTGACCTGGCCGCCGCCCAGGAGCGTTACGAGTCTGCCCAGGATCGCTTGCTCGCCTTGCAGACCGGCATCTACTCGCCGCGCCTGGCGGCTGCCCAGGCTGCCTTAGATCAGGCGCAAGCCGCCGCGGATCAGGCGCGCCTGGCTGTCGCCCAGGCGGAGGCCAGCCTGGCTCTGATTGACACCCAGATTGCCAAGCTGACCGTCACTGCGCCCGCGGATGGCGTCATCCTGACCCGCGCCATCCAGCCCGGCGAGGTCGTCCCGGCCGGCGCGTCTGCCATCACGTTGGGCCGCCTGGACAGCCTGACCATCACCGTCTACGTCCCCGAAGATCGCTATGGCAACCTGTCTCTCGGCCAATCTGCCATCGTGAGCGTGGACTCCTTCGCTGGCGAGACTTTCACGGCGACGATTGTCCACATCGCCGACCAGGCCGAGTTCACCCCGCGCAACGTCCAGACCGTGGAGGGGCGCACGTCCACCGTTTTTGCTGTCAGGCTCCAGGTCCAGGACCCGCACGGGAAGCTCAAGCCAGGCATGCCGGCGGATGTGGTTTTCAAGTAATGTCAAATGTCCAAAAGTCGAATGTCAAATGTCAAATGTCGAATGTCGAATGTCGAATGTCGAACGTCAAATGTCAAATGCGAATGTCTGTTGAATAGGAGGATACTATGACCGCGATCACTCGTTTTGAAGATATTCAAGCCTGGCAAACGGCAAGGCAACTTACCAATCTGGTGTATGGCCTCACCAACCAGACTGGTTTCAACCGTGACTTTGGGTTGAAAGACCAAATCCGCCGGGCTGTTGTGTCAGTAATGAGCAATATTGCAGAGGGCTTTGAGAGCCGCACCGATTCGCAATTCATCAACTTTCTTGGAATGGCCAGGGCATCTGCCGGTGAGACACGCTCACAGCTCTATATTGCTTTGGATCAAGGCTACATCACCGAAGAAAGATTCAAAGAGGCGTTTGCGCTGGCTGAGAAATGCGCCCGTCAGATTGCCAAGTTCATTGCATACCTGGAAGCGAATCCTCGCCCGCGCCGCGTGTCTGAGGAAACTGCCGAATACGATACTGACGTTTGACATTGGACTTTCGACTTTTAACCTTTGACCTTTGACCTTCGACTTTTGACATGCTTACTGCATCCAATCTTCGCAAATCATTCGGCCAAACTCACGCCGTAGAGGACGTTTCTTTACGAGTGAAAGCCGGCGAGATCTACGGCCTGGTCGGCTCGGACGGCGCGGGCAAGACCACCACGCTGCGGCTCCTCGTCGGCGCCCTCAAACTGGACGCGGGCGAGATCACCGTCTGCGGTTTCGACGTCCGCAAGCAGACCGAGCAGGCGCGCGCCCAGATTGGTTATCTCTCCCAACGCTTCTCGCTCTACGAAGATCTGACCGTGCTGGAAAATATCCGCTTCTTTGCCGAACTGCGCGGCCTGAAACGCGACGAGTGGCTGCCGCGCTGCATGGAAATTCTCGACTTCGTCGGCCTGGCGGCCCACAAAGACCGCCGCGCCGGCCAACTCTCCGGCGGGATGAAGCAGAAACTCGGCCTGGCCTCGGCGCTGGTCACCCGTCCGAGGGTGCTGCTGCTCGATGAACCCACCACTGGTGTTGACCCGGTAACACGCCAGGATTTCTGGCAGTTGCTCATCCGCATCGTCTCACAGGAGGGCGTAGCGGTTCTCATTTCCACCCCTTACATGGACGAAGCCTCGCGTTGCACGCGTGTCGGCTTCATGCGCGGCGGGCATATCATCGCCGAAGGCGCGCCCTCCGAGCTGCGCGCCACGCTCGACGGCCGCATTGTCGAGTTGCGCGGCCGGCCGCTGCCGCTTCTACGCCAGATCGCGGCGCAAGAGGATGGTG
>MNXK01000005.1 GCA_001872165.1 Anaerolineae bacterium CG2_30_58_95 | reverse complement strand
AACTGTTCTCATGGTAAATCCTCCCAGTGATGTTTACTTCTTCTCGGAGGATTACGAAATTTGGGCACCTGCTAATATTATCTACAACAGTATACCGAATACTTTGCGGATATATTCAGAAGTTTTAAATGCTGGGACAGCGCCTCTGCTCGTACATGGGGAGAAAGGACATCGTTTTATACGTAATATCCAGTTCGACCGGGATTACATCCACGCGCTGATCGTATCCATGCCAGACGCATCGTCTTGTGTGCATGTGATTGACGGGGATAAGCTCGAGTTATCGCCTGCCGAGTCACCGCTAATCAATTGGGTGGCGCCTTATTCCCACATCCAACAGATCGAAACAGAGGCCACCCCGCGACAACCCCCGGAGATCATCTTCGGTCAGGAACCTCCACACACCTGGTGCTATTATTATCAAAAGATGTCTTTAGCTCAACAGAGTCGTGACTGGGATCAGGTGATCGCTCTCGGAGAAGAAGCCATCCGCGCCGATCTGGAGCCTAACGATAGAGTAGAATGGATGCCTCTGATCGAGGCGTATGCTTATTCAGGCAATTTCGAAAAGGCAGAAAACATAATTATGAAGTTGTACGGCATTCCCTACTTAAGGGAAAATTTGTGCATGTATTCCATAAAGCAGAAAGAGAATCCAGGTCTAAATTTGCCTGGAGAAGGCTTAGATTTTTTAACGGATAGGTTATGTAACTCTCAGTGGAGAAGTGCGTCACCATAATCATCCCATGCTTACAGCCTCGCTACGGTAAACCCCAGAGAACCAAAGCTTCGAGGATTACTTGGAACCGCAAACCATTAAACCACAATGGAACGCCTTGATAATATTAGGTTGCCTGGCCTTTGCAGTAGCGCTGAGTAGCTATATCGCTATTGGCGCAACGGCCCGCTATATGCAAGACGACTATTGCTATTCAATTACCTTGGCTGGTAAAGGCTTCTGGCAAGGGCAAATTGATTCATATCTGCACGAGACGCCATACGATGCCGAGCGCTTTTCGCTCACGCTTGGCATGGCACTCAGCGAGGCAGCCGGGCGCTGGACAGTAACTGTGCTACCGGGATTTATGGTGTTATTATTAGTCGGCGGCTTGTACGGTATATTACGGCGGGTCGAACCTGTGGGCGGACCGGTGCTTAGTAGAATTCAGGCACTGGTAGTGGCTGAGGCGCTTACGTTGTTCTCAATAGCAATGGCCCCCAATTGGGTGCAGGTTGTCTATTGGCGAGCAGGAATGTTTACATATTTCGCCCCCCTGGTATGTGGGACTTATTTGGTACTAATCTTGCTCGACGCTGGGCAGAGAAGAAAGTGGCGCGGATTTCGGTTGGCTTGTGTCTTTATTCTTGCACTGCTTGCCGGGGGATTCTCCGAATCAGCAACCGCCGTACTGGTATCGGCGCTCACAATTGCACTAGGCCTCGTCAGCTTGGGCGGGAAGAAATATCGGCCTTGGTTGTTTCCACTTGGCATGGCGTTGACAGGTGGAATCATGGCAATGGTTGTTTTGTTGATATCACCAGGCAACGTACTGCGCCTGGCTACCTCATATGCTGAACCCTCTGGTCTGCGCACCACGGTAGTGGGAACGCTGTACAATGCCGTTTATTTTTACATTTACACCGCCTATCGCCAGACATTACCCTATACCTTCGTCTTTATTTTCTTCGGCCTGTTTGCATTGCTGGTTGATTCACGTCAGCGGGAGATTCGGCCAACTTCGAGTAGATCTTTGGTCTTGGGCATAGCAGTATGGTTAGGAGGCACATTTATCTTGACAGCAGCAGCCATGGCGCCCGGCCAATACCTCGAATCAAGTTATCCTGCTGCACGTGTTCTGATCATTCCGCGCTTTGTGAGTGTTGTGGCAGGGGCTTATCTTAGCAGCCTGGTTGGACGCCTGATAGGAAATTGGTTTAAAAACCCGTCGAATCTGCGGATCATTTTGATAGCATTGTGTGTAGTACTGGTGCTGTTCTTTGGCCTATGGCTGGCAGCCAGCCAAAATCATTTTACACCGCCAGCTTTCCCCGACCTGCGCGCCTACCTGCGTGTCCACTGGCCAATAGCAGCCGCATTTGTGTTGGTCGGTCTGATTCTCGGTGCATTACTTACCTGGCGATCTAGAAATCAAATTGTGTTGACAGTTCTATTCGGAATTTGCCTGCTACAACCCTTACTGGTTGCTACCCGCGTTTATAGCGCGTTGCCAGCCTTTCAAGATCGAGCTGCCATGTGGGATCAGCGCGAAGTGCAAATCCTCCAGGCACGCGCCAATGGGAAGCAGGAGATCACTGTGCGCGCTCTGGATAGTCTGGCAGGTATTGCTGAACTTTCAGACAACCCGGGTTATTGGGTGAATAACTGCGCGGCGCGTTATTACGAGGTAAAATCAATCCGCGCCATTGAACCGGTGTTGAACCATTTTGAGTCCATTATTCCATAAGAAGAGGCATTTGTTGGATGAGCAAATACAGGCGTGTGATGTTAATCACCGGCGCGGCAGGGGGAATTGGTCGCGCCACGGTGCAGGTATTTTCTGGACATGGCTGGCGGGTCATCGGCGTGGACCGCAAGCCCTTCGACGTTGTTCAGGGCAAGCCCTTTGGCGAAACCTTCCCCACCACTGGCCTGTTTATCCAATCCGACATCGCCAACCCTGAAGCGTTGGAGACCATTTTTCGCCAGGCGCGGGGCTACACCGACCAGTTGAACGCGCTGGTCAATAATGCCGCAGTGCAAATCGCCAAGCCCTTGCTGGAAACCAGTGTGGAAGAATGGGATGCAGTCATGGCCTCCAACCTGCGTTCCGTTTTCCTGAGCACCAAGCTGGCCTATCCCTTGCTCAAAGCCGCTGGAGGCGGCGCCATCGTCAACGTCTCCTCCGTCCACGCCGTGCAGACCTCGGCCAATATCGCCGCTTACGCTGCCAGCAAGGGCGGCCTGCTTGCCCTGACGCGCGCCCTGGCAATCGAATTCGCCCAGGACAACATCCGCGTCAACGCCATCCTGCCTGGCGCGGTGGATACGCCCATGCTGCGCGCCGGCCTGGGTCGCGGCCACGTGGCAGGCGAGGACATCCATACCCGGCTGGATAACCTGGCGCGCAAGACCGTCAACGGGCGCGTCGGCCGTCCCGAGGAGATCGCCCACGCCATTTACTTCCTGGCCGATGAAACCCAGTCATCCTTCATGACCGGCCAGGCCATGATCGTGGATGGCGGGGCGACGGCGCGGTTAAGTACGGAGTAATCAGTTATCAGTCATCAGTGATCAGCTATCGGTTTTTTTGGGCATGGATGACTGATGACTGTTCACT
>MNXK01000196.1 GCA_001872165.1 Anaerolineae bacterium CG2_30_58_95 | reverse complement strand
GCCGATGTGGAGTCCGCAGGGTTGAGCGTGTTGGCGAGGGTGAACTCCTCGATGGCCTTATCGAAAACGGTCATGGCCTTGTAGGTGCGTCCGAGCGCCAGGTGCAGGTCTGCGATGTTGCCGTTGATGGCAATGGCATTCTTATACTCTTGCACTGCCTCTTCGCGATTATCGGTGATCTCCAGGATAAAAGCACGGGCGTGATGTGCTTCCAGTGAGTTGGGCGCCAGCGTCGTCGCGACTCGTGATTCCTCGCCAGCCATGGTGATGGCATCGAATGGGCCGGTGTTATCGAGAAACATGTTCCCCAGCAATTCGGCGTAATAGGCATGGGCGACGCCGTTATTGGGATCGAGTTCCAGGGCGCGCTTGATGGCGGCCTCGGCAGCAAGATAATCTTTATCCTGCGTCAGCGCCCAGCCGCGCACCGCGTGAGCCATCGAATTGTTGGGATTCAGCAGCAGCGCGTTCTCGGTGTTGGTTTGGGCTTCCTTGTACTGCCCGGCAAAAACCTGGACACGCGCCAGGGCGATGAATGTCGCCGGATCACCCGGTTTGATACGAATAGCCTCCTGGTACAACTGGATGGCTTGCAGCAGTTTGCCCTGGTTGAAAAGCCCCTCCGCCTCAGCGATATATGACTCCGGGTCGCGGGTGGCGGTGGGGGTCGGGACGAACGGCGGCGGCACAGTTGGTATCACCACTTTGTTCACGTAGACGCCAATCGCGATCAGCAGAAGCAACAGGAGGATGCGGAAAAAGTTGATCGGCTGCCGCCGTCGCTTCATACTCCATTTAGAACCACGCAGATACATGCGTTCATCTTACCATTGCCTCTTAAGGCGCGTCAAGATGACTTCCTTTAGGGGCAATACTGTTTACTAAAGGCTGTAGAGACGGCTCCTCGCGAAGCACCCTGTGGGCACGCCGTCGGGCATGGGAGCCCGACCCACTAACTAAAAAGTATTGCCTTTAGAGCTATTGCGAATATTCCTTCTTATGCTAGAATGGGGACATGCGGTTTGACGTTTTCACGCTCTTACCCGACGTATTCCCCCCTTACCTGGAAAGCAGCATCCTCCAGCGCGCCCGGCAGCGCGGGCTGATCGAGGTGCAAGTGCACAATATCCGCGACTGGACTCACGACCGTCACCACGTCACCGACGACGAACCCTACGCCGGAGGCGGCGGGATGGTCATGAAAGTCGAACCGGTTTTCGAGGCGGTCGAAAGCGTGCTCGGATACGATGACTGCTGCCCGGTCATTTTGCTGACGCCCCAGGGACGCGTCTTCACCCAAAAAGTGGCGGCTGAACTCTCAGCCCACCCGCGCCTGGCTTTGATCTGTGGCCGCTACGAAGGCGTGGACGAGCGCATCCGCCAGCATTTGGCGACCGATGAGATCTCGATTGGCGATTACGTGCTGACCGGCGGCGAGCTGCCCGCCATGATCCTGATTGACGCGGTTGCGCGCCTCATCCCTGGCGTGCTGGGCGACCCGGGCGGCGCCGCAGACGATTCCCACGCTGCCGGCCTGCTCGAATACCCGCACTATACCCGTCCGCCCGAATTCCGCGGCTGGCGCGTGCCCGAGATCTTGCTCTCCGGCGACCATGCGAAGATTGCGAAGTGGCGGCGGGAGCAGTCGCTGTTGCGTACGCTGGAAAGGAGGCCGGATTTACTTGAAACAGCCGAATTGAGCGAAAAGGAACGGAAGTTTGTCGAAAGTCTAAAGTCGAAAGTCAACCCCGACTTGTGACCTTTGACTTTCGACCTTTGACTTTTGACCTTAAACATTTAACTGGAGGAAAAATGAAATTCAATTACGGCAAGATCTTCCTGCTCGGTTTTGGCTTCTTTGGCGTGAGCGTCATCTGGGGGGTGTATAACGCCTTTGTGCCAATTTTTCTGGCCGATAGATTTGGGCTGGCGCCGGCCTTAATCGGCTTTTTCATGACGCTGGATAACATCGCCGCGCTGTTCATCCAGCCGCCGGTTGGCGTCTGGTCGGATCGCCTGCGCACGCCTATTGGGCGGCGCATGCCTTTCATTTTGATTGGCGCGCCGATCGGCGCGGTGGCCTTTGGGCTGATCCCCATGGCAGCCGTCCTGCCTTTGTTCGTCGCCTGCACCACTACGCTGCTGCTCAGCATGGCCTTCTGGCGCACACCGGTTGTGGCGCTGATGCCGGATATCACGCCCTCCAAATACCGCTCACAGGCGAACGGGGTCATCAACTTCATGGGCGGTTTGGGTGCGATCATCTCATTCATCGGCGGTGGCGCGCTGTATAAGTTAAGCCCAAATTTCCCGTTCTGGATGGGTTCAGGGCTGGTGATCCTGGCCGCCTTGTTGGTATTTGCCTTCATTCGTGAGCCGAAGGAATACCAGGCAAGCGAAAAACAACCTGGCATGTGGGAAAGCCTGCGTGAGGTGTTGGCGGATAAAGAAAAGAGCGCCATCCGTTTGTTCCTGGCGATCTTTTTCTGGTTCCTGGGATATACGGCTATTGAAGCTTTCTTCACGCTGTATGCCAAATATCATTTAGGCTTGAATGAGGCCGATGGATCTCGCCTGCTTGGGCATCTCTCGCTGTTCTTCGTGCTTTTTGCCCTGGTCTCCGGTTTCATCGGCGGGAAGATCGGCCGGCGCGTGACGATTATGGCGGGCCTTGTCCTGATCGGGGCGCTCATCCTGGCGATGTTCTTTATCCCGCCAACTGTGCTGACCATCGTACTCACCAAATTGCCGGTGTTGGGCACCATCCCGGTCATCAGCCTGTTCCTGATGGCGGCGGGCATTGCCTGGGCGCTGATCAACATCAACTCTCTGCCCATGGTGGTAGACATGACCACCACAGCCCGCTTGGGGACGTATACCGGTTTGTATTACCTGTTTTCCACGCTTTCAGCCATCGTCGGCCCGAACGTCAACGGCTGGGCGGTCCAATTAACCGGTAAGAATTACAACGCGGTCATGATCATCGCACCGATATTTATGCTCGTTGCCTTTGTGCTGATGATCGGCGTCCGCCGCGGGGAGGCGACAGCCAATTAAACGGGAGCAGGCCGGAGGTCCGATGAAGAAGCGATGGTTCACGATCGTGGTTGTGTTGCTCGCTGCAATGTCCCTCCCGGCCTGCTCCTCCTCGAATCCTGACTGCGCCAGGCCTGAGATCGTGTGCGTCGGCTTAGTGACCAGCGTCGGCAAAGTAGATGACCACTCCTTCAACCAGTCTGCCTGGGAAGGCGTCCAACAGGCG
>MNXK01000128.1 GCA_001872165.1 Anaerolineae bacterium CG2_30_58_95 | reverse complement strand
TCCCGACCTACGAAAACCAGGATCGCGGATTTGCCTATGTTTAAGTGGAGCGCGAATCCGCCGATTGTTGTATAATGATTTAGGCGTCTCCAAGAAAGGAACGGCTATGGAAATCCTTTTCGACCCCAATCTCGCTTACGTTCTACTGGTGCTCGGATCCGTTTCGCTGCTGCTGGCCATCGTCACCCCCGGCACAGGGATACTGGAGGTCGGCGCATTGTTTTTGCTGGCGCTGGCCGGATATGCGGTTTACAATCTCGGCTTCAACCTGTGGGCGCTGATCGTGCTGGTGTTGAGCGTCATCCCATTCGTTTACGCCATGCGCAAACCGAAGCGGGAAGCCTTCCTGGCGTTGAGCCTGCTGGGCGTCATCGTCGGTTCTGTATATCTATTTCCCACTCATGGATTCTGGCCGGCGGTCAACCCGATCCTGGCCATTGTCGTCTCTGCGGTGACAACCGCTTTCCTGTGGCTGGTCGTCCAAAAAGCCATCCAGGTGTACCATGCCCGTCCGAGCCACGACTTGGGCGCGCTGATCGGCCAGACTGGCGAGGCCAAGACCCGGGTCCAGGAAGAAGGCTCGGTGCAGGTGGGCGGGGAGTTGTGGAGCGCCCGCAGCGAGAAAGCCATCCCGGCCGGCAGCCGCGTCCGTGTGGTCGGCCGCGAGGGATTCATCCTGGTCGTCGAGCGCGAGGACCAGTCAAAAAAGTGATCCATCCACATTCAGTTCTATAAGGAGGAACAAATGAGTCAAATTACTACAACTATGCTGTGCGTCGTCGCCTTCGTTGTCGTGGTGCTGTTCATCTTCCTGACCAACGCCATCCGCATCGTCAACGAATACCAGCGCCTGGTAGTCTTCCGCCTGGGCCGCTGCGTCGGCACCAAGGGACCGGGGCTGGTACTGCTCATCCCGGTCATTGACCGGCCCGTCAAAGCGGATTTGCGCGAGCAGGTGCGCGAGGTGCCGCACCAGGTATCCATCACCAAGGATAATGCCCCCATCTCGATTGATTTCCTGTGGTATTTCAAGGTGATGGACCCGACCTTGAGCGTGATCGGCGTGGGCAACTTCGAACTGGCAGCCGCCGGTATGGCCACCACCACGTTACGCTCCGTCATCGGCGGTATCCCGCTGGACGAAGTGCTCTCGCAGCGTGAACACATCAACCAGACCCTGCGCACCAAACTGGACGAGGTGACCGAGCGCTGGGGCGTCAAGGTGACCAACGTGGAAATCCGCGAGATCATCCCTCCCAAGGAAGTCCAGGAGGCAATGAACCGCCAGATGACCGCTGAACGTATCCGCCGCGCCGTGGTGACCGAGTCCACCGGTACGCGCGAGGCTGCCATCAACGTGGCCGAGGGCGAGAAGCAGTCCGCCATCCTCAAGGCTGAAGGTTCCAAGCAGGCCGCCATCCTTGAAGCCGAAGGCCAGAAGCAGGCCCAAGTGCTGAAAGCCGAAGGTTTCTCGGTGGCGCTGGAGAAGATTTTCGCCGCCGCCAAGACCATTGACCAGAAGACCATGACCCTGCAATACTTCGAGACTCTCAAGAACCTCGGCCAGGGCGCATCCACCAAGTTCATCTTCCCGATGGAATTCACCAGCATGATCGAGAATTTCGTCAAGGGGAAGGAAAAGTAGAGCGTACTGCGTGATACGTGATACGTGATGCGTGATGCGTGATGCGTGATACGTGATACGTGATACGTGATACGTGATGCGTGATGCGTGATGCGTAAAACGTAATACAATTAGAGCCTCCCGCTTCTGCGAGAGGCTCTTTTCATCCTTCATCCTTCATCCTTCATCCTTCATCTTTCATCTTTCATCCTTCCGCCTTTATGGACATCCTCCCCGCTACTTTGCGTGACCTCGGCAGCCTGCGCCGCATCGAACAGGCCTGTTTCCTCCAAGACGCCTGGCCCCTGCTGGACCTGATCGCGGTTTTGACCTATTCCGATGTCATCCGCCTGAAAGCGGTGAACGGCGATAAGATGATCGGCTTCATCGCCGCTGATCCGCGTCCATCCGAAGGGATGGCCTGGATCGCGACAGTGGGCGTCTTGCCAGAATACCGGCGGCAGGGGGTAGCCAGAGCCTTGTTACTCGAATGCGAAAGTCGTGTAATCCAGCCGCGCATCCGCCTGTGCGTGCGACCGTCAAACCAGGCAGCCATACGAATGTATCAAGAAGAGGGGTATCTGGCAGTGGATACCTGGCGGAAGTATTACAGCGATGGGGAAAATGCGCTGGTGATGGAGAAGATACGGGAAGCGTAAAACGTATTTCGTAAAGCGTAAAATGTGACCTTACGTTTTACGATTTACGTCTTACAGGGTACTGCGTAAATATCTGAACCCAAACCCCATGATTTGCGAGCGATTTGGTAACAGCAAGTTCAGAGATTTGTGCGAGAAGCAGTATAATCACTCCATGCCGTCAAGTAAACTCCAACCGCCTGTATGGATCAGCACACCAGTCGCCTTACAAAAACTGGCTGGCGAGTTGACGCGCCAGCCGCGCCTGGCGGTGGATACCGAATCCAACAGCCTGCACGCTTACCGTGAGCAGGTCTGCCTGATCCAGTTCTCCACACACGAGACGGATTATCTGCTAGACCCGCTGAAGTTGAACGACCTTTCCCCGTTGGCTCCCATCTTTGCGAATCCGAAGATCGAAAAAACCTTCCACGCAGCCGAGTACGATATCATCACCCTGAAGCGCGACTTTGGCTTCAGCTTTGCCAATATTTTCGACACCATGCAGGCGGCGCGCATCCTGGGATACAAACAGGTGGGCCTGGATAGCATCCTGGCGGAAAGGTTTGGCGTGATCGTGAACAAGCGCTACCAGAAAGCTGACTGGGGGCGGCGTCCGCTCTCGGCGGATATGCTCAATTATGCCCGGCTGGATACGCATTATCTTCTCGACCTTCGAAACTTGCTGCAAGCCGAATTGGAAGAGGTGGATCGCTGGAGGCTGGCGCGCGAGGAATTTGGCCGCATCTGCCATGTGAATGGATTCGCCGGGAACGGCTGCGCCGCCTGGCAGCGCGTCCGCGGCGCGCAGGAATTCACGGACCGGGAGCTGACCATCCTCCAGGAACTCTGCCGCTGGCGTGAAGGGCAGGCAAAACGCATGAACCGCCCGGTGTTCAAGGTCATCGGCAATAGGACTCTGGTCAGCGTTGCCCAAATCGCCCC
>MNXK01000199.1 GCA_001872165.1 Anaerolineae bacterium CG2_30_58_95 | reverse complement strand
GTTTTGCCCGCCGCCGCGCTGCACGGCCAGCTTGTCCACCAGGCGCAGACCGGGCGCGGTCTTGCGCGTGTCGAGGATGATCGCCCGCGTCCCGGCGATTGCCTCCACGAACTGGCGCGTCAGCGTGGCAATGCCGGACATGCGCCCCAGGAAGTTGAGCGCGGTGCGCTCGGCGGTCAGCAAGGTGCGCGCCGGCCCGGAGAGGTCGGCCAGTGTTGCGCGGTTTTCCACGCCTTCTCCCTCTTCGACACGCTCCAGGAATTCGACGCGCCGGTCGAGCAGGGAGAAGGTTGCCGCGGCTACGTCCAATCCGGCGACGATGCCGGCCTGCTTGGCGATGATGCGCCCAGACATGGTCGCCTCTGGCGGCACGATGCTGTTCGTGGTCACGTCGCCGCTGCCGATATCCTCTTTCAAGGCTTGCTGGATCGCCGAAAGAACTTCGGGCGGTAAAGTGTTGCCTGGCATAACCTCTGCTGACATATCTTTTCCTTGGCCAGATAGTGTTGATTATACACTTTATGGGTCAATAATAAATGAAAGCGGGAGTACCCCGCTTTCGCACAATACCGTCAATCATTTTACCCGTCCCAATGCTTTTGTCACGGGGGCGTTGAATTGCGAACAGCTCCGGTGTATACTGTTACGAGTCGGAGGCTTACACACTGGATAAGGATAAACAAAATGGACAGGATTAACCGTACTACTCTTCATCCTGTTTATCCTGTATATCTTATTCGGTTCTAGCTTTTTCAGGTTCGGATGAGCCCATCCGTTCTGTTCTTGAGGTATGGATATGGCAAAGATAAAGTACGTGATAAAACGCAACGGGGCCACCGTCCCCTTTGTGCAAGATAGGATAACGAACGCAATTTTCCGCGCCGCGGTGTCGGTTGGGGGCCGGGATCGTACGATTGCCGAAGGTCTTAGCAATCAGGTCGTCGAATTATTGGAGGGTCGCTTCGGGAAAGACAGGTCCCCCAACGTTGAAGAAATTCAAGATGTTGTTGAAAAGGTGCTGATCGAAAACGGCCACGCCAGGGTCGCCAAAGCCTATATTCTCTACCGCGAGGAGCGCAACCGGCGGCGGAAAAAAGAGAAATCGCCCAGCGAGCAACGTTCGGAATATATCCCTTGGGCGAAAATGTGGACGGTGTTAGATTGGGCCGTAGACCACGAGATCAATACGGTAGAAAAGCTGAACCGGCGGATCGAGAACGGCGAGATTGCGGAGATTGTAAAAGAGGCGGAGGCCGCATACGCCCAAGATCTTCAAGCCGTGACGGATTCGATCGGCGAGCGAAAGGACACCATCAAGCTCGTCATCATCGCCGGGCCTTCTTCCTCGGGGAAGACGACTACCACCAATAAGATCGCCCGCGGCTTGAGCCTACAGGGACTGCGCTTTGTCGAGCTGAACCTGGATAATTATTATTTCGATTTAGAACTGCATCCCAAAGATGAGTTTGGCGATTATGATTTCGAGACCCCCCAGGCGCTGGATATCGAGTTGGTCAACCAGCACCTTCATGCGCTATTATCTGGGAAAGAAGTGCTGCTGCCGTACTATGATTTCAAGGCAGGCAAACGTTACCTGGACAGGACACCCATGAAGCTGGGGGAAGGCGACATTATCCTCATTGACAGCCTGTATGGCTTGTATCCGCCCCTGGCGGATGGCATCGAAGACGAGAAGATAAAAGTCTACCTGGAACCTTTGTTGCAATTGAAGGATAACAATGGGAAATATGTGCGCTGGACCGACATCCGCCTGATGCGCAGGATGCTGCGGGATGCCACGCATCGCGCTTACGATTACGGCAAAACGCTGACGCACTGGCACTACGTGCGTTCGGGCGAGATGAGGAACATTATTCCTTACATGGATACCGCCGATTTTATGATCAACAGCGGGATGCCGTATGAATTACCCATCTATAAGCCCAAGCTGATGGATCATTTTGCTGAATGGGTGCGGCTGTACCGGGATGATCCGCTGCGCGAAGATGCGTTTACGCGCGCCGCGCGCGTCCACAGCCTGCTCGAAACCATCACGCCGGTGGCAGATGATACGATTGTGCCAAAGGATTCTGTAATCCGGGAGTTTATTGGGGGATTGGAACTGGAATAAGAAATCACCACGGAGACACGGAGTCACGGAGTTTTTCTCTGTGTCTCTGTGTCTCCGTGTTTTTGAATGGGCTGCCTACAAAAACGCGAATGGCGCGAAAAAACGAAAAACATTCGCGTAATTCGCCAATTCGCGCCATTTGCGTTAAAACTACCCCCCTCGAAGAACCGTTCCGACAGAAAATCCTCTACTCAGCCATCCCCCGGCTTTCCAGCCGCGCTTGCTCCCAGGCGCGGAAGTTCGCCGGCGGCTGGATGATCTCAGCCTCCGGCTTGCGCTCCAGCCGCGCCACGTCGTTGGGGCAGCCGCTGACGCACAACCCGCAGCCGATGCAGCGCGCCTTATCCACCACCGAGAAGCCATCCCCGGCAGAGATGGCGTGAACCTGGCAGCGTTCGATGCAGGTGCCGCAGTCGTTGCACAGCTCCGGGTCAATGACCGCATAATAATTGGACTGGGCAACCGAGTCCTGGATGCCCCACTCCGTGACGCCGCGCAGGATGGCGCAGCAACAGCCGCAGCAGTTGCAGACGTAACCTAAGCCTTCGATCACGTTGTTGACCGTATGCACCAGGCCGATTTCCTCGCTACGATCCAGCAGGGCCAGCGCCTCGGCTTGGCTGATGTCGCCTGGCCTGGGAGCGCGTTCTGCGTTGGAGAATGTGATGCAGATATCCAATGGAAAGTCACAGCGGCGGCTGCCCAGTTTTTCCTGCTGTTCGCGGCAGATGCAGGCGCGGACATTGTAGGTCTTGGCGGAGAGAAGGATTGCGCGCACATCTTCATACGGCAGAATCCACTCTGATTTGACCGTGTTTTGAGCCGGGATGACGCGGTGGAGAGCCGGTTGCGCGCCCATCATACCGGCCGCGCCGCCGCTGGTCATGTACTCCTCGACCAGGTGCGCCAGCTCGTGATCCATGAGTTCCAACTGCGCCTCGTAGATGCCGACCACGAAGGGCGCCAGCCGGAAGCGCACTTTCCCATCCTGCTTTTCGAACCAGGCAAAGCCGCGCCGCACCAGCTTGAACAGTTGGTTGGCGGCTTCTTCGGCCGGCAGGCCGATCCGTTTGGCGATCTCGTCAACCGGCTCCAGGCTGCCGGTCAACTGGCCGGCCAGCGCGGCCTCTTCGGGTGTGCAAATCTTTTTCAAGATCTTTATCTCCACCCCTGACTCCGTGCGCGGGAAGCCATTCGGCAGCCGGTCGAGGGCAGCGGCGAGCTGGAGGTAGACGGTATCGGTCATGTTGGTTTCTCCGTTTCTTCTCTAAACCTCACAGGTCTCAAAGACCTTAAAATTTTTTTGATTATACCTTGTACAGCAAATCCGCATATCGCCTGAGCATCTCGCGCTGACCACGCCTCGCAGCGGCAGGGTGGCGGCCATACCATAGACGGGCGCGCTCTCGCCCTTCTCCTGCGGGTGCGCCTTGACATGCTCGACCGCCTCGCGCAGGTCGCGGATAAATCTCTCGGCCACGCCCGCTTGCGTATGCCGCAGGGTCAGGGCGATGTGAACCGCAGA
>MNXK01000151.1 GCA_001872165.1 Anaerolineae bacterium CG2_30_58_95 | reverse complement strand
GACGCGCACAAGAAGTAATATTTCTTTCTGATCCACAATCCCGGCAACTCCGTAGATGTTGCCTAACAGACACCCGGCGCCTCTTAGACGCCGGGTGTCTGTATTTCGTTACGTCAATAATGATGGAATTTCCTCAGGATGCTTTGCCACGCGCACACCGGCGGCTTCCAAAGCCTTGACCTTATCGGCTGCCGTGCCCGCGCCGCCTTCGATGATCGCCCCGGCGTGGCCCATGCGCTTGCCGGGCGGGGCCGTCTGGCCGGCGATGAAGGCCACCACCGGCTTGGTCATCTGGGAGGCGATGAACTGGGCCGCCTTCTCCTCGTCCGTGCCGCCGATCTCGCCGATCAAAACGATCTTTTCGGTGTGCGGGTCAGCCTCGAACATGTCCAGGCAGTCAATGAAGTTGGTGCCGCTGATCGGGTCGCCGCCGATGCCCACACAGGTGGTCGCGCCCAATTTTTCCTGCATGAGCGCGTAGAGCACCTCGTAGGTCAGCGTGCCGGAGCGCGAGACCACGCCCACGTTGCCGGGAATGGCGATGTCCCCGGGGATGATGCCGACTTTTGCTTCGCCAGGGGTCAGCAGGCCGGGGCAGTTCGGCCCGACCAGCCGCACCCCTTTTTGATCCAGGTATTCCCGCACCCGCATCATATCCTGGACAGGGATGCCTTCGGTGATGCAGACGATCAGGGGGATGCCCGCGTCGGCGGCCTCGAACATGGCGTCTGGGGCGAAGCGAGCCGGGACGAAGATGACGCTGGCGTTGGCGCCGGTCGCCTCGACTGCGGCCCGCACCGAATCGAAGACCGGGATCTTGCCATCCAGCACCCATTCACCGCCTTTGCCGGGTGTCATACCGGCAACGACTTTAGTGCCATAGGCCAGCATCTGCTGGGTGTGGAAAAGCCCCTCGTTGCCGGTCACGCCTTGCACCAGCAGGCGGGTTTTTTTGTTGACGAGAATACTCATAAAAAATCTCCATCATCCAAACCCTAAGGGTCTCAGAGACCCTTAGGGTCTATGGTTTATTTTGCGGCTGCGACGGCTTTTTGGGCGGCGTCTGCCAGCGTCTCGGCGGTGATCATTTTGGCGTCGGCCAGTAACTGGCGGCCTTCTTCAGCGTTGGTGCCCACCAGGCGGACGACCATCGGGATTTTCGGCTTGACTTCTGCCAGGGCGGACAGGATGCCCCTGGCGACCTCGTCGCAGCGGGTGATGCCGCCGAAGATGTTGAACAGGATGGCCTTGACGTTCGGGTCGGACAAAATGATGCGCAGCGCGGCCGCGACTTTATCCGCACCCGCGCCTCCGCCGATATCCAGGAAGTTGGCTGGTTCACCGCCAAACAGCTTGACGATGTCCATGCTGGTCATCGCCAGGCCTGCGCCGTTGACCATGCAGCCGATCTGTCCGTCCAGCTTGATGTAAGACAGGCCATACTTGCGCGCCTCGGTCTCGGCCGCGGCTTCCTCATCTACGTCGCGCATCTCAACCAGGTCGCTGTGGCGGAAGAGGGCGTTGTCATCCACCAGCATCTTGCCGTCCAGTGCAACCAGTCGCTTTTCTTTGGTGATGACCAGCGGATTGATCTCCGCTAGGGTGGCGTCGTTCTCCGAATAAGCTTTCCACAGCCCGCACGCAATCACGCCAAAGGATTTCCAGTGCTCGCGCGGCAGGTCAATGCCCAGGGCAACATCGCGCGCCTGGAAGTCGCGCAGGCCAAGCAGCGGGTCAACGTGTACCTTGATGATCTTTTCGGGCGCGGTGCGGGCCACATCCTCGATCTCCACGCCGCCGGCAGAGGAGGCCATCATGACCGGCCTGCGGGCGGCGCGGTCGTTGGTGATGCCCAGGTAGATTTCCTGTTCGATGTTTGCAGCCTCGTCCACCAGCACCTTGCGCACCGGCAGGCCTTTGATCTCCATAGCCAAAATCTGTGTGGCGACTTCTTCGGCTTCTTTGGGCGATTTTGCCAGGCGGATGCCGCCAGCCTTGCCGCGTCCGCCGACCAGCACTTGCGATTTAATTACAACGCGGCCACCTATTTCTTCGGCGATCTGTCTCGCCTCGGTAGCGGTAGCCGCCACTCGTCCCTTCGGGATCGGGATGCCATATCTGGCAAAGAGTTGTTTGGATTGGTATTCGTGCAGTTTCATGCAGTTTTATCTCCGTGAGAATTTCTACCGAGTAGGCTTTCGGCAGGCGGGGGGATTATACCATCCGCGTGGGTGTGTTCACTCCGTGGGGGTCGGGACGACAGGCGATGGAGATAATGAAGGGACGCCGATGGTCATCACCGGCGCGCCGGGCAGCGTGAAGCGCATGAGCCGGTTGTCCCGCGTGTCGCTGACCCAGACCCGTCCCTGGGCGTCAACGGCGATGCCGGTGACCAAGCCGACGTTTTCGGGGCCGATGGCGTTGTCGCCCCAGCCGCGCACGAATCCGCCCTGGGCGTCGAATTCCAGGATGCGAAAGGCTTCTGGGTCGGTGATGAAGACGTGACCCTGCCCGTCTGCCGCGAGATAAGGTTTGTTGTCCAGCGATTGGCCGTACCAGGCGGACAGGTCCCACTGCGCCAGCGGGCTGAAGGTCAGGCCGTCTGGAGAGGGCGCGAAGACCTGCACACGCTGGTTCCACGTGTCGGCTACGTAGAGATTGATGCTCCCATCGAATGCCAGGCCGACCGGCTCGTCGAACTGTCCGGGCAACAGTCCCGGCGAGCCGAATTGCGCCAGGTAATTGCCGTCCGCGTCGAAGATGAGGATGCGCTTGTTGCCGGTATCGGCTACGAAGACGCGTCCCTGCGCATCCACGACGATGCCGCGCGGCCCCCAGATGCCCACCGGATCATCCTGGCCGTAGTAGGCGTGCGCCCAGGACTTGACCAGTGCGCCATCCGCAGTGAACTTCATGATGCGGTGGTTCCAGGTATCGGCGACGTAGACCCAGCGGCCATCCGGCGAAACGGCCACGTCCCAAGGCTCGCAGAAGGTGCTCAAGGATACGTTCTCTGGGGGAGCGCCGGGATAGGGACAGCCGGGCGACGTGCTGCCCCAGGCCTGCAAAACTTGCCCGTTTTGATCGAAGTGCTGGATGCGACCATTCTGCATGTCGGCCACGTACAGGCTGCCGTCCGGGGCGATGGCGATGCCGCGCGGAGCGTTCAACTGACCCTCGGCCTGGCCGGTCATGCCGAAGGATAGGTCTGCCGACAGGGCGATCATGCCCTTTTCATAAGGATCAGCTTCAACTGGCACTGC
>MNXK01000094.1 GCA_001872165.1 Anaerolineae bacterium CG2_30_58_95 | reverse complement strand
TATAGGCCGAGACCTGCGAAACGTTGGCATCCACCTCGGGGCGGCGCGTCTCCCAAGTGATGTCTGTCAACCCCACAACGACATCACATGTGCGGCCATCTGCTTTGGAGGGTGGGCGCACATCAATCAACACACTTTCGGCCAGCGCGGTGACGCCGATTTCATCGTTCACATCCACACCACCTTTTAGCGCCAGCCAGGTCACAGCGCGGTACATGACGCCGGTATCGAAAAATAAATAGCCGAGCGCCTCGGCCAGCCGGTGACCGAGTGTGGTTTTGCCCGATGCTGCCGGGCCGTCTATGGCGATGATGGAGGGTTTAGGCATTCTCAATTTACGATTTACGATTGACGATTGCGAGATTAGAGAGTAGAGAGTAGAGAGTAGAGAATAGAGAATAGAGAATAGAGATTCGTAACAATTACTCGAATCCTGCCTCACGTTTTACATCTCACGTTTTACGTCTCACGTTTTACGTCTCACGTTTCACGCATCACGCATCACGGCGAAGATGTTGCTTCATTACCGAGAAACAAATCATCCCGCGCCCACAGCACGATGCTTTCCGTCTGCTGGGACATTTGGCGATAGACGAACCAGCGCAGCCATTCTTCGGGCAGGGCCTCATCCCAGGCCAAGGTCTGGTACCAGACGAAATCCTCGCCGCGGTAGGCGGCGCCCAGGTTCAACTCCACGCCCTGGGGAGCGATGACCAGCGCCGGGGAATCAGCCGGCGAAAGCGCGTCCGCCTCTTTGACCTCCCAATCGCGCAGCAGCCAGCGCAAGGCGGGCGAATCCACGCCGACAATCGTTACCGGCAGGGACGCGACATGTCCCTTGTTCCAGTCGGAGAGATCATCCATTGTTTTTTGCAACAGATCGGCTTGGGCTGTCTGAGGCGAGGGCGACCAAAGCTCGGCGGTGAGCGGCTGGCGCAGGCCGGCCGCGCCCGTAGCCGCGCCGAGTGTGAACGCCACCAGAAACGCCGCGCCGCCCCAGGCTGCTCCCAGGCGCGCAACTTCTGTAGACCAGCCAAAGGCGACAAGGGTCAAGCTCAACCCCAAAATGAGCAGCGCGCCCAACAGGACCAAGAAACGCGTCTGCGCGACCTGAGGAACAAACGTCTGCCCACTCACAGCAGCCAGGTTCAGCCAGACGAAGACCAGGATCGAGGCCGTCAGGGCCGTCACGCCGGCCAGTTCCCATCCGCCGACGCCTTCCATCCAGGTGTGGCGGCCGAGTTCGAGCGCGGCCAGCGCCCAGAGCGGGAGGAGCGCCCAGGCCAGGTCCGCGACCTGCCGCGCCGGGTATGCCAGCCCCAGGAGCAGGGCGACCACCGCCCATAAGCCCAAGCTGATCACCAGGCAGTCTTTGCGCAGGAGGCCGCGCACGAGCGCGACGAGGCCAAAGATGAGCGCCATTAACTGATAGGCAGCCAGCGCGGTGAGCAGGTGCGCGGCGCGCACGCCTGAAAGCGTCCACCAGCCCTTGAAATACGCCAGGATGGAGGCGACGAAGGCGCTCAATCCGTTGGGCGCAAGGAGGAAAAGGCTGCCGCCCAGGAGTAAGGCGCCGAGGAGGTAGATGAGTGCAGTTTTCCAGTGTTCAGTGAGCAGTGAACAGTGATCAGTGAACAGTGATGAGTAATGAGTGATGAGTGATAAGTGCTGCGTGTTGCGTGATTCGTGAGGTGTTGGAGGATGGGTATCCTCTTCGGTAGAGGAGGATGGGCATTTGGTGTTGAGGGCGCGGGTGAGGAGTAGCGCCAGGGCGAGGCTGACCAGCCCGAACCAGGCGGATGAGCCGGAAAGCAGCGCCAGCCCGCCGAAGATGCCTGCCAGCGGAAGGCGTTCCTCGCGTCCCATGGCCCAGGCTAGAACGAGAAATGAGATTGCCAGGATCGAACTGCCAGCCGTGCGCGAGAGGGCCAGCAAGCCAGGCTCGAAAGTCAGCGCAAAGGCCAGGATGAGCGCCGCGGCGCGGCCGAGGCGGTCGCGAAAGAAGAATGGCGCTAGAACCAGAACACTGCCAGCCAAAGCCGGCCAGAAGCGCGCCAGGAAATTGCCAGCGCCGAAGATGAAAAACAGGACCGAAGTCAGCAGCACGTAAGCGGGATTCGGCCCGACACTTGCACCTGCTGCAAGTGCAGGTGTGGCCGGGTGTGCGCCGCGCGCGACCTGCAACGCCTGGAGCGCCCAACCCGCCTCGAAATCCGAGAGCGGCAGCGCGCCGAGGTGCAGGAAGCGAAGGGTCAGCGCCAGGGCAAAGGCGAGGGCGTAGAGAATATGTTCGAGGGTGAGGCGGTAGTTGGTCATGGGTGTATTTTACATGGATTCCAAAGAAACTCCGTCAACGAATATCCAACGAATAACCGAATGAGCATCAACACACCGAGGCATTTGCTTATTCGTTGGGGTTGTGGTGAGTTACGGCACTTCATAGATCGTTACATTGCCATTTTGATAGACCGGATGGAGGAAGCGTTGGAACTTCGTTTCGTTTACACGGTAGGCAACGCGCTCCAGCGTGCCGACGTAGACATAGCGGACCTGGTACTGGCTCAGGACGGCCTGGGCTGTGTTCCAGTCACTGGTTTCGTACAGGCGTTGGATGTCGTCCATGCGCGTGCCCTGCTCAGTGTAACCGCCGCGCCACTGGCCCTCGTGCATCGGCCAGCCAAGCACGGTGGGCAGACCGGTGTAAGTCGAAATATGGGCATAGTCGGAGTAACTGGCGTCCGGCGTGGTAGCCTCGACGATCACGCCGTAGGGCGCCGTTTGCAGCCAGCGGATGGCATCAGCGTCCGCCGGGTATTCGCGTTCGAGGTGCGCGGCGCCGTCCAGTGTCCAACCGAAGGGCGGATTAAAGTCGTTGGTTTTGGTCAGCAGGCTGAGGGTCGGGTAAGTGAGCGCCGCGAAGAGCAGAAGCACCAGCCCGATATTGTATAATCCGTTCCAGAGGCGGCGCAGATTCGTCAACATCAGCGCGACGCCAAAAGCGGCCGCCAGGCTCCACAGCGTCCAGGCTTGATAGTAGAACTTGAAGATGGTGTTCATGCGCCAGCCGAACTGGTCGCGCAGGTAGACGAATTCGGGGGCGAGGACGAGGAGGGAGGCGAGGAGGATGAGCAGGAGAACGAATGGCTGATGGCTGATGGCTGATGGC
>MNXK01000191.1 GCA_001872165.1 Anaerolineae bacterium CG2_30_58_95 | reverse complement strand
AGGACGCCCGCCGCAGCTGCAGCCAGGGAGGGCAGGTCGGGCGACTCGATCCGCCACGGGTTGCCTCCATACGGGACGAGACGACCGGCATCGCCGGTCACCAGCTCTGGTAAAGCGCCGGTGCTGAAGGACACAACCGGCAGGCCGCAAGCCAGCGCCTCGATGACCGAGTTCGGGCAGGCTGAATTCAAGTCGGCGGAAAAGAGCAGGTGCGCCGAGCGGTCAATCTCAGGGATGCGCTCGCCGGGCACGGTCCCGGCCCACAGGATGGGGACGCGGCTGCGGTTTTGCCACTCGGTTTGCAGGTCCGGGGAGAGGCGGCCGACGATCATCAGTTCCAGCGGGAACTTATGCTTCTCAGCCAACAACTCCGCCAGCCGGACAGCCCATTCCAATCCCAGATCATAGCCTCCGCCCAGGCTGCCTTCCACGATCAGCAATCTGTAGGACAAATTGCCAATTTGTCCTACTGGCAAATTGGCAATTTGCCCTACCGGTGAATACATCTGCAAATCCACGCCGTTGTGGATGACAACGCTCGGGACGCGCCCCGCGCCGAACCAGTCCTCCCACCAGCCGCGCACGAACTCGGACTGGTAGACGATCCGGCTGGCGAGGCGGGCGCGGACGAGAGCCAGCAGCCGGTTGCCGTATTCGGCGCGCAGGTAATGACGCCAGCCCGTGCGCCGCTGGCGGTGGATCCAGTTGATCCCATCCAGCCGCTGGAGGATGGGAACGCCGCGCTGTTTGGCCTGCCACAACCCCAATAGCTGACGCGTGCCGCCGGTCAGCAGCACGGCCTCGTAAGGCATGTCGCCGAGATCGTGACAGACCTCCACGCCGCGCCGCGCCAATCCGGCTGCCAGCTTGCGCTGAAAGGAAGTGACGCCGCCCACGTTGGAGGCCTGGGGAATGATACAAATGCGGGACATGAGGAGATTATACCGTAAGGCAGGTGTGCTATAATTCGGACAGGAATACTCTACTTACCTGTTGGAACCGCGAAGAAACGAAGACCGCGAAGAATTCTTCGCGGACACGAAGAAACCCTTCGCGTCCGCCTGCCCCCGCTCTTTGGGGGTCGCTTCTTCGCGGTGAAATCCTTTCGGCTGCGGCTGGAGGCTGCGCTATGTTAAACTACGAAAACCCCGACCGGCGCGAAGAAGAGGAGCGCATCCGCGATGAAAACCGCCTGCCCCCCGGCCAGGCGCTGACACTCAAGTTTCCTGTCCTGCACTACGGGCAGGTGCCGCCCTTCAACCCGGCGACATGGGATTTCCGCGTCTGGGGCGAGGTCGAGCAGGAGGCGCGCTGGACGTGGGCTGAGTTCAACCAACTGCCGCACACCAAAATCGCCATGGATATCCATTGCGTGACGCGCTGGAGCAAGTTCGATACCGCCTGGGAAGGCGTTTCGGTGCGAATGCTGGTCGAGCAGGGTCTGATCAAACCCTTGCCGAGCGCCAGGTTCATCATGCAGCACGCCGAGTATGGCTTCACCGTCAATTTGCCGCTCGAGATGGCATTGCAGGATAACTTCTTATTGGCCACTCACTTCAACGGCGAGCCGCTCACGCCCGATCACGGCTATCCCTTGCGCGGAGTAGTCGGCGCGATAGCCGAGCGCACTGACCTGCAAACCCCCTACTTGTGGAAAGGCGCCAAATGGTTGCGCGGGCTGGAGTTCATGCGCCAGGATCGGCTGGGTTTCTGGGAAAAGGCGGGGTATCACAACAAAGCGGACGTTTGGAAGGAAGAACGGTTTGCGTAACAAATGAGGGGATAATCTCACCGCGAAGAAACAAAGACCGCGAAGTTCCTTCGAATGTCGCGAAGGGCTTTCCTTCGCGACATTGAATTCTTCTTCGCGGTCTTCGTGGCTTCGCGGTTTATATTAATACCGCAGCAGCGCGCCGATCCCCACCTTTTCCAGCGCGGGATTATCGCGCACGATCTCCACATCCCCGCCAGATTGCATCACCTTACGGACGGCCATCTCGACCGCGTCCTCGATGCGGGCAAAATCCTTGCCGCAGAAGGGACAGACAGCCACTTTCTGCGTGGTCAGATAGCCACAACCGGCGCACTGGTAGCCGGCTGAACGGTAGCCTTCTCGTACGATCAGGGTCTGGACACGCCCCTCGTGGACCGCGCTCAACGTCTCGTCCAGGCGGACAACGCCGCCCGCGCCCTTGGCCGCGTTGGTGATGGTCATATCCACCAGCCGCGTCTCGCGGCGACGTTCGGCCTGTTGACCGATTTCCATAGCCCGCGCCAACACCTCGGTGTGTTTCGCCGTCATGCTCATCGGGAAGGTTCCTACTACCAGGCTTTGCCAGGCCTTGGGCAAATGGCTACGGAATTGGGCCACGTTGTCGTCCGTGCCTCCGATCAGGACGCGGCGCACCCGGTTCTCCTCGAAAAAGCGGATGGCAAATTCCAGCGCATCCTTGATGTTACGTTCGACCACCGCCTCCGAATAACGCATCTGCCCGGCGGCCCCGCCGCGCTGCCCGCGGACACTCGAAGCCCCGCCGCGCTTGGTGTGACGGACTTCCTCTCCCAAGACGCCTTCCTGTTCGATCAGCTCCCCAAGATGGAACAAAAACAGCCGCGCGCCTTGTTTGTCAATCAGCACCACGCCGTATCCCCCGAAGGCGTCCAGGAGATCTGCCAGCGGCTTGACATGGGGATGATCCCCCACGCGCACCCGGCTGCGTAGCGGCACAGCCAGCGGGTAGGCGCGGAAAAAATCACGCGTCGTACAGGAAAAGATCGCTAAACTGCGTCCCTTCCATTCGCGCGCGTGTTCAAAGTATTCCGATACTTTAGCTTTATCTTTGGGCAGGTTAACTTCCTCAAGCAAACTGCGCAAGCGCAATTTGAGCGCTTCAGCATTGCCTTCCGCCGGGTCGGTATTCAAGTATACGCTGAGAACCGCCTCCGGGCTGGAAAAATTCAGCAATTCTTGCAGATCACTATCAGTGATCATGTTAACCTCCTGTGAAATTTTCGATCATCCGGATGGATGACCGGTCTGGCCAGGTGAATTAGAGGATCCAGTAATCGGGGGATCCAGTTAAGAGAACGACGTTCCACCTCCTTCCAAATAAGGCCGAAGAGGCGGCTCCTCGCGAAGCACCCTGCGGGCACGCCGCCGGGCATGGGAGCCCGTCCCACTGACCAAAAAGAATCGGCACTACGGGCGCTTGCCCAGGGTCAAGGTCAGATCCACCTGCTGGTCGCCGCGCAAAACGGTCAACACGACCGTTTCGCCGGGCGACTTATTATTGAACAGGTATTTGAGCAGATCATCGAAATGCAGCACGGTATTGCCGTCAATCGCAATGATCAGGTCTCCACCGGCCTCCAAGCCTTGGATGCTGGTCGCCTGCGCGCCAGCGCGCACCCCGGCCTGGTCCGCCGGGCTGCCGGGCGCCACGCTGGTGACGTAGGCGCCAGTGTATTGCGTCAGCCCTAATTCCTGGAGATATTGTAGCGGCAAATCGTCAATGGAAGTGATGCCCAAATAGGGATAATCATACTTCCCATCCTGGATCAAATAGGGCACGACCCGCTTGACGATATTGATCGAGATGGCAAAGCCGATGCCTGCGTTGACCGGATCACCGGTAGTGGTTGTGCTGGTCGTGCGGATGGCGCGGTTCACGCCAACCACCTCGCCGTTCAGGTTCAGCAGCGGCCCGCCCGAGTTGCCGGGATTGAGCGCCGCGTCGGTCTGGATGATGTCGCCGGCTGAGAAGTAAGAACCGCTTCCGCCGGGCGCTTCCCGATTCGATTGGAGAGTCCGGCCCAGGGCTGAGACGATGCCGGTCGTCATCGTGCCGTTCAGCCCGAACGGATTGCCGATGGCCACCACGATCTGCCCGACCTCGAGCTGGTCAGAATCGCCCAAAGTGAGCGGATGCAATACCGCCGCTGGGACATCCACCTTGATCACGGCCAGATCGGAATCCAGGTCAGTGCCGACCACGTTTCCGAAGGCTTTATCGCCGGAGGGGAAGTCCACCTCGAACTTGTCCGCCCCTTCCACGACGTGCTGG
>MNXK01000221.1 GCA_001872165.1 Anaerolineae bacterium CG2_30_58_95 | reverse complement strand
TGCAGGTTCTCGACTTCGACCGACTCCCAATCGGGACTGTTCATCACCAGCCGGCCAAGATACTGGTCAATTTTCCCGGAGACAGATATTGAATCGCCGCTCTGCAGTCGGTTGGCGATCCAGGGTTGGTTGAACCAGGTCAGGCGCAAGCTGCCGGTTCCGTCGTTGATGATCGCCTCGGTAATGGTAGGCGACTTCCCTACCATAATGCTCGAAGCCCCGCCGCGCACCGGGCGGCTGGTCACGGTCTGGACCGTACCGATCACGGTGACTTCGTCGCCGTAAAACAGGCGGTGGATGGGTTTCAACTGGCTGTAGTCGTCGTAGCGGCGCGGGAAGTAGTAGAGCATGTCGCCCAGGGTTTGCAAGCCGAGTTTGGCGAGCGTCTGGGCGTGACGCGGGCCAACGCCGGCCAGGACGGTCAGCGAGGCGTTGAGGGCGATGGGGGTCTGGCTGGTGCGGCCGCCGGGACGTGAATCGGCGCGCCCCTTTTCAGGCTGAGGCGGAGAGGGGTGGCGCGGCGGCTGAGGGGCGGGTCGCTTTGCACCGGCTGGAGCGGAGCATTCGTTGTCAGCGGGCTGAACGGCCTGGGTCACGGTAGCAGGCGAAAGGTCCGCGGAAGGAGGCGGAGAGATAGCCATCGCCAAGTCGCCAGGCGCGGCGGCCTGTCCCTGGATTTGCTTCCAGAGTTTCTTCAGCGACTCGGCGCGCTCCGCCTGCGCCAGTTCGTGATAACCCCGCAGGCAAGCGGAAACAGCCTGCACGCTCTCCTCCGGCACGCCGCCATTGCGCGCCTCGGCTTCCCAGAAATCCAGGATCTTAACCAGGCCGCCAATCACAGCGCGGTCTTGATAGCCATTACCGTGTTCGAGACGGAAGAGCTTGCGGAGTTTCTCCAATGAGGGCTGCATGGGGGTATTTTATCACGAGATGAAAGAACCCGTTTTCTGGGAGAAAACGGGTTCTTGTGTGCGTTCAAGAGATCGACACTGTATGCCGACCTGTTGATTAATGCGCCTCTGACATTTGGGAGGTAAGCCTATCCACATATTGGCGCAGCCACACATTGATCAATGTCTGTGCGCTCACTTTACGCTCACGCGCTACTTGCGAGATATCTGCCATCAACTCAGGTTCGATCCTCACCACGCCGCGTCGGGCTGAAGGCTCGAAGGTCATCTCGACCTCATAGGTTTGATCGTCGTAATCGGCCAGACTATGGGTGTCCCAAAAGTCGGCCATTTCTTCCAAAGTATGCGACTGAGAAATACTGCTTACTTTATTTTCTGGCATATAACCGTCGCTCCTTGCGCTCCATATCTCGCGCACTGATCACCAAGGCTTCGTGTTCACCTTTCAGAACAAAGAACGTGATTAACCACCGCCCAGAAGTAGTTCGTCCATAAGCTGCATACAAGTCCTCACCTTCACGATGACCCTTTTCCACAAATCGTATGCGGGGCTTATCGAACAAGACTTCTTCAACTTCCTCAACCAGCACGTTGTGTTTACGGTATAACTTGTCTTCGATTTCGGGTCGCCAGACGATATAGTGGATCCTCATTGAGTCTCCGACGCGATGCGGTTTTCAAGGGGATTATACATGAAAAAAGGCAGATGAGTCGCTCTCATGAGGAAGATTGTGATACGGATTTCATCTGCTCATTCAAGAGATCGGCACAGCCGCCAGCCCCAGCCCGTTCGGGCCGGTGTGGGTGCCGATGATGGTCGTGACGTTGACCACCAGCGGCGGGACGGGAAGCCTGGGTTTGAGGTCTGCGAGCAGTTGGCGGGCGGCGGCTTCGGCGTTGGTGTGCAGGATGGCCAACCGTTCGAGCGGCCCCCACGAGTTCAGCGACTCGGTCAGGCGCAGAATACCCTGGGAGCGGGTGCGCACCTGGGCCAGTCGCTCGATGATCCCGAAGCGAAGCTCGATCAGCGGTTTGATGTTCAGCAGCTCGCCGACCATCGCCCTGGCCCAGGAGACGCGTCCGCTGCGGCGTAAATATTGGATCGTATCCAGCAAGGCGACGACGCGCACGCGCTGCTTGATGCCCTCGACCAGTCCCAGGATATCATCCAGGACTGCGCCGCTTGCAATCGCCTCGGCCGCGGCCAGCACTTGAAAGCCCAATCCCAGGGTGAGCTGACCGCTGTCTATCACCCGCACGCGTTCGCCGAATTGCTCGGCGGCCAGGCGCGCCGCGTTGAAGATGCCGCTCAAGCTGTCCGGCGGATGGAAGGAGAGGATGTACGCAGCCCCGGCGTTGAAGAGCCGTTCGTAGCGCATCTGGAAGCTGCCCACCGAGGGCGCGGAGGTGGTCGGCGGAACGGGCAGGCTTGGCAGGCGTTGGTAAAACTCCTCGCGAGAAAGTCCATATCCATCCTCATAACTTTTATCGCCAAGATTCAGGATGGCCGGTATGACCTCGATGCCGTGCATCAGGCGCAATTCTTCAGGAATGTCGGATGTGCTGTCAGTGACCAATGAAATTTTCATCTCGACCTCGAGTTGAATTTTTCCATGACAACCAGCCCCACACACTGCGGCCCAAACAAATTAGACAGGTACGCGCCAATCGTATGTACGCTGAACGGCGTGGAAGGGAAGCTGTTCTCGACGTACTCACGAAGCAGGCGAGTGCGCAGGTGCATGGGATTTGTTCCCTGGATGAGGGCAACGTGATAGGGATCGCTGAACTCGTCAATGAATTCCTGGAAAGATTCGAGCAAATGGCGCTGGGTGCGCACCTTTTGCATCGGCGTCAGGCGCCCTTCTTCCAGGACGAAGATCGGCAGCAGCCCCATCATCTCGCCGACCAGGGCCTGCGAGCGGCTGAGATAACCAGCCTCGGCGAGGTAGTTCATCTCAGGGATACAGAAAAGCATGTAGATTCGCGGGATGGCCGCCCGCACCAGCCGTTCCAGTTCGTGAATGGGCGCCCCGGCAGCGGCCGCCTCGGCCGCCATCTGCACCAACAGGCCCAGCCCGATGGCAGTGGTCTGCGAATCGACCACCTGGATCGTGGCGTGATCGGTGTACTGGGCAGCAGCTTCTCCGGCATAACGCGCCGCTGGGCTGAGGGACGCCGCGAGTGTGACGATTAGGATGTTCTCATACTCCCGGCTCAACTGGGTGAAATAACTCGAAAATGCCTGTACACTTGGGAGAACGAATTGTTCCTCTGGCGTTTCTGGCGGCAGGCGAGCAGAGGATCGAAATTCTAAAGGAATAATGTGAACCTGCTCGCGGCCGGGGAAACCAGGCCGTGTAAATTGTACCGAGCTATCGGTGAGAATGCAAACTTTCGACATAGGGCAGTGCTGTTCTTACTCCACAGAGATGATCAATTGGTAATGCGGCTGCCCACCGTACTGAAGCTCGATCTCCTGTGAAGGGTATGCCGAACGGATCAGATCAACGATGCGATTGGCCTCGGTCGGCGCCAGATCCTCGCCATAGAAGAGGGTGATCAATTCGTGGGAGGCCGCCTCCGCTTTTTCTAACAGA
>MNXK01000210.1:5500-5767 GCA_001872165.1 Anaerolineae bacterium CG2_30_58_95 | reverse complement strand
TGAAGACGCAGCCCTTGACACCGGAAAATATCCAGGAACTGGCGCGGTGGGTGCTCAATCCCAGGCTGGATATCTGAGTTCACGGAGTGGTTAAAGGGGCGTGACGGGTGCGCACAAGATAAAAATGGCCTATCGCGTCAAAGAAATGATTTATCCGGACTGGGAAAGCCTGCTGGTGGGCAAGGGGTGGGCGGATCTATTCGTCTTTCCGGTAAACAGTAGTGATGGTTTACCTCCGTTTGATTACGCTGAGCTCATCCAGCTATT
>MNXK01000210.1:0-5492 GCA_001872165.1 Anaerolineae bacterium CG2_30_58_95 | reverse complement strand
TATTGGCTTCTCCACTGGCACTCTGGCGCAGAGGAGGAGCGAGCGCATGGGTGAAGGTAAACGCGCCCGGGACGTGGTTTCTTGCCGAAATCCGCAGCTCCCTGCGCGGCCTTCCGCTCCCGGTTGCCGTGACCGCCTATGACTGCAAACCGCAAATAACCAATTTTTCCTTTCGGCCTCGAACCTTTTTCTCCCCCTCTCCGCCCCCGCCAGCGGCGGATGATATGTATGCAAACGAACTCCCGGAACGCGAACTTGCCTGCTTGCGGGTGCTGGCTCGCCTGGAAACGGCATTCACCTCGGAAATTGCCTCTCTCGCCGGGATGGGTATTACGTATACGCGGCAGGCATTGATCGCGCTCGAAAAACAGAAATTGGTGTATCACGAGAGTGGCGATTACCCATTCTGGAAATTATCCCGCCCGGGCTTGTCGCTGGCGCTGCGAAGTTGGAATGTCCCAGCGTCCATGAAGTTTTCGTTTTACAAAGAACGCGCCCGCTCGCAGGGCAGGCACAAGCGGGATGCCCGGCTCTGGCCGGCCTGGCTGCGGCGCGCCTGGCCTCACGCAGAGATCTGGAGTGCGTGGAGCGAGGTTTCTGTTCCTGGGCGGATTTATCCCGATGCACTTGCCTGGGGTCGCCTGGAGGAGCGGGAAACGCTTTTCTGGCTGGAAGTGGAGAGCGGAAAAGCCTCGCGCATTGACCTGCAGCTCAAAATGACGCAGCGGCTCTCCCGTGCGGCGGTTTATGCAAATCAGTTCTCGCTCTGCCTTGTGTTCGCCGTTCTCGCGCCGCCCTGGGTACGGGAGACGGTTGCTCAGGTTTTCCACAACCTGCCGCAATCCGTATCTGTCGTTCTGACTGACTGGAAAGATTTTGGTCAGCTACCGACCCCGAAATGGGGAGCGGCGAGATGGTGATGCTCTTTACGCCGCACCAGTGGCTGGCATAACACAAACGGGAGGCCAAAAGCCTCCCGTTTTTTGGTTAACATGTCTCGTTCACGCGCTTGCATTGTTTCTTATGTATATTTCTACGACACATCATCTCATCGCTTTTGGAGGACAATATGAACCATGAAATCTCGCTTAAACACGCTGCCGAACAATTCCTCGACCAAGAGACTGTCGGTAAATCAATAAAAACAGCCAGGTGGTATAAGGCTCGACTGCGATTAATCTTGCGGGCTTTAGGCGAGGAACATCCAATAGCGAGCATCAATTCATCAGAATTGATAGATTGGCACAAAGAACTTGCCCTTCGTGAGGCTGGAGGAGAACTGTCAGTGGACACTATTCACGGGTATATCCGTGCGTGCAAACGTTTTTTTGGGTGGGCCTACGAAACTGGCTACACTGAAAATGATCTGGCTCAATACCTGCGTTTGCCACGTCTGCCACAACGAGGTAAAAAGGGGATTTCAGACTCCAACGCTCGCGCAATTCTGAACGCCGCAAAAGAGAATACCCGAGATTTTGCAATCATCTCATTACTGGAGAGTACTGGGGCGAGGCGCGGTGGAGTAGCAAATTTAAAAATATCGGACTTGAATCTGGATGCACCGGACCCAAGGTGCAGACAAGCAATAGTGTTGGAAAAAGGGGATCGTGAACGAGTTGTAATAATGTCCAAGAAGGCACTGAATGCATTGAGAGCATGGCTTGCAAAGCGAAAAACTGAAACTGAATATGTTTTTGTCGGACCTTCTGGGAAGCCCCTGACACCGGATGGAATCAGCGAGATTGTAGAACGATACAAGAAAAAACTGGGAATTAAAGGACCCTGTTCACCGCATCAGTGGAGACACAGGTGGTGCCGGAGAATGACACAGAAAGGGATGCCTTTGAATCAAGTGTCACAACTGGCTGGTCATAAAAGCATCGTCGTGACAGCGATGTTTTACGGCATGTTTGCAGTCAACGAATTACAAGAAGCCTACGATAAATACTACGATTGATATCTAGATCCAATAAGCCTGCCATCGGAATAACCTCAGCGAGGTTATTCCGATGGCCTTTTAAGCCATTGGTTGAGAGTTCGAGCCTCTCCACGCTCACAAATTCTCCCACTTTGACCCTAACAAAACCTCGCTTTAGGCGCAATACTGTTTAGTTAAGAAGGTCGGGCTCCCATGCCCGACGGCGTGCCCGCAGGGTGCTTCGCGAGGAGCCGTCTCTGCGACCTTATCTAAACAGTATTGGCTTTAGGCGGCGTCCCCGCCGCCGTCCCACAGGGATGCTTCGCGAAGGACGGCGGCGAGAGCAGGTTTTGTTAGGCACTCTTAGAGACAATACTGTTTAGTTAGCGGCCGCGGAGTACGAAATCTCCTGATTTCGGCTCGACGTCAGGAGACGTCGGACTCCTTATCTAAACAGTATTGCTTTTAGAGAGTGTCTTGAAATTCGTTTTTAACCACAGATGAACACAGATAAAAAGGATTTGCGGTTTTGCCATTTCCCAGGCCTGATAACCATCCTCATTTTGGCATTATGGTTGCCGATTACGCAACCATTATTGCTGCCTTCCCAGGCAGCCCTTGCCCAGGAGGGAAAAGCCCTCGTTCGCACCGAACCGGCTGTGTTGGAAGTCGGCAAAGGGCAGATCGAGACGCTGCAAATCCTGCTCGTGAACGCACAAAACGTCTACGGCATTGACTTGCAGGCCGGATTCGACCCGGCTGTGGTGGAGGTTGTGGACGCCGACCCCGATCAGGCCGGCATCCAGATGACGCCGGGATCGTTCCTCAAGCCGGATTTTGTGGTGCGCAACGTCGCCGATAACCAGGCCGGCGCCTTGCACTACGTGGTCACCCAGCTCAACCCCACGCCCCCGGCCAACGGCGAAGGCGTAATCCTCTCGATCCAATTCCTGGGCAAGGCGACGGGGATAGAAACGGCCTTGACCATCCTCTCCGTGCAGATCGCGGACCGGCGCGGGGTCAAGCAACCGGTCACCGCCCGGGACGCGGAGCTGGTCGCTGTTTCCCCAAAACCGCCCACCCCCACGCTTGCGCCGACCTCAACCCTTGCTCTCTGGACGCCGACCTCTTTCGCGTCCACCGCAACCAGGTCCAGGCCGCAGCCGACGGCGCGGCCTGCAAATCCAACTGAACAGAATTCTCCGGCTGGCGGCGCGGCGGGGATGAATTCCTCCTCCGACCGGCTGCTCACCTGCGTGGCGGCGGCTGGTTTCTTCGGCTCGACTTTGCTGATCGGCCTGTCTGCCTGGTTACTTGCCTCGAAACGCCGCAAAGTAAGGGCAAAATGAAAAGAACGCGGCTCTTTGCTTGGGTAGTGGTTCTAATGATCCTGGCGCAGCCAAAAGCCGCGGCAACGGCGCAGGGCAGTGACGTGATCCTCCGCCCCGATCCGCTGTCCCTGGGGCTGATGCCCGATGCGCAGGGTACAATCGCCATTGTCATCGAAAATGTGCAAAACCTGTACGGCGTAGAAATCCACCTGGCCTTCGACCCGAATGTCATCCAGGTAGAAGATGCCAACCCGGCCTGGGAAGGTGTGCAGATCGAACCCGCTGCCTGGTTGCAGGATGGCTTCGTGGCGGTCAACCGGGCGGATAACAGCCGCGGGCGGATTGATTTTGCAGCCACGCTGCTCAATCCTGCCCTGCCGGTGAGCGGCGACCAGGCTGTGGCTGAGATCACGTTCCGGGGCAGGCAGGCGGGCGTCAGCGCGTTGAGCTTCGAAGCGGCGATCCTATCCACGCGTCAGGCGGAAGTGATCCCTTTCACCGCGCAGCCCGGGGGCATTGGGGTCAATCCACGCGGCCAGGCGCCGGATGTGATTGACATAGCCGAACAGACAGAACCTTTCCAAGGCACAGGTAATAGGGGGCTTTTGGCGCTGGCCGGGTTGTCCATTCTCGCCTTTTCGATCTCGCTGGGGATATTCATCTACACTTTGCGGCGTAGAAGATAAAAAGACAGACAATTGACGGCTCGTCTCAGGCGTGCTATTATGGTAGCGAAATTGGCTACCATTATGGTAGCGAAATTGGCTACCATTATGGCAGCGCAATTGGCTGCCGTCATGAGACTGTAATCATCTTTATTTATTCACTTGTACCTGCGCAAGTGCAGGCAAAGGAGTTATTCGATGAGTGCTGATTTTATTGCCCGTCTTATCGGGATGGTCGTCTTTGCGTTGCTGGGAGTGTACGGGGGGAGCTGGCTGGGAAAGGATCTCGCTGAACAGCAGATAATCTACATACTTGCAGTCGGCCTGGTGGGTGCGTTATTCGGGTTGGTCATGACGCCATACCTGACCACGCGCCCGATGCGGTCTTTGCGCGCGATACTGGGCAAACAATCCGCAGAAACGTTGTTCTCCGGCCTGATCGGGCTGGTTTCCGGGCTGCTGATCGCGGCCTTGTTGGCCTTTCCGTTTTCCCTGCTCCCTGATCCCTTCGGGCAAATATTGCCCTTCATCGGCGTGTTGATCTTTGGCTATTACGGCGTCGCCTTATTCGTCATGCGCCAGAACGACATTGCCAACATCCTGGGAGCGGTCACTTCCCGCCGTGAGAATGGGACGGCCGCAAGCTGGCCGCAATCGAGCCGCACCATCCTGCTGGATACCAGCGTCATCATTGACGGGCGCGTGGCCGACATCGCCAAGACCGGCTTCCTGCCCGGCACGCTGCTCATCCCGCGCTTCGTGCTGAACGAGCTGCAATACATCGCCGATTCACCCGACAGCCTGCGCCGCCAGCGCGGACGGCGCGGCATGGAAGTGCTCTCCGAGCTGCAAAAGGCGCCCTCCGTCGTGGTCCGTATCAGCGACATTGACGTGGAAGGCGTGCGCGAAGTGGACGATAAGCTGGTCATCCTGGCGCGGCAGATGAAGTGTCCCATCCTGACCAACGACTACAACCTGAACCGCATCGCCGAGCTACAAGGCGTGCCAATCCTCAACATCAACGAACTGGCTAACTCGGTCAAGTCGGTTGTCTTGCCCGGTGAAGTGATGGTCGTGAACGTGATCCAGGAAGGCAAAGAAGCCGGGCAGGGCGTGGGCTACATGGAAGACGGCACGATGGTCGTCGTCGAAAACGGCAACAAGTACCTCAACCGGGAAATTGACGTCACCGTGACCAAAGTATTGCAGACGGCCGCCGGGCGCATGATCTTTGCCAGGCCTGAGGAGAAGTAACCAGTATTCAGTATTCAGTGATCAGTTTTCAGTGAGGGCGCGGCGCAGGCTGCGCTCTTTTTTGGTCGCAAAGTACGCGACCACTTATCCCGAATCAGTGTCCAGCCGTGTTCATCTGTGGTTATAATAGACCGACACGATCAAGGAGCATTCTATGTTGCGCGTCTATAACACCCTCACCCGCAAGAAAGAAGAATTCCAGACTCTCGAACCCGGCGTAGTGAAAATGTATGTCTGCGGCCCTACGGTCTATAGCGACGCGCACGTCGGGCATGCCATGTCGGCCCTGGTCTTCGACGTTATCCGCCGCTACTTCGAGTATCG
>MNXK01000195.1 GCA_001872165.1 Anaerolineae bacterium CG2_30_58_95 | reverse complement strand
ACACGAAGGAACTGGCGATCATCCCCGAACTGATGGACAAGACGCTGGAAATGGTCGCCCCACAGGTCGGGGCGATTGCAAGTGATGTCAACAAGTGGAACGATCTGTACACACTGGGCTACGGCGCGACCTACCCGATTGCCCTGGAAGGCGCGCTGAAACTCAAAGAGATCACCTATGCCCATTGCGAAGGGATGCTCTCGACCGAATTCAAGCATGGTCCGCTTTCGGCGGTCAGCCAGGGTTACCCGGTGATCTTCGTCGCCGGGCCGGAGGACGTGCCGCTCATCCTCAGCGGCATCAACGAGGTGACCTGCCGCGGCGGACGCGCGATTGCCATCGGCGAGGAAGATGCCCGCCTGCGCGCCAATGCCAATGATGTCATTGTCATCCCCAAGTCAAACCCTTATATCAACGCCTTGCTGGCGGTGCTGCCGCTGCAATTACTCTCTTACCACATGAGCGTGGCGCGCGGCTATGATCCCGATTTCCCGAGGAATCTGTCCAAGACGCTGACGGTGGATTAGGATTACAGTAAAAACCTGACAGACGGCGCACTGCGACCGCAGGGAGTGTCGAAGTGTTTCATCGTGGCGCGAGTTGATCGGGTCTCTTCATATCGCGCTGTACTTGGTTAATCAGGGTTCTGTGGATGTGTACCCGTTAGGGTGAACCTGTCAGGTCTGCCAAATAACCTTGAAATTCTAAAGTCTCGCTTTCCTTTTTCGTGGTAAACTATTCCTATGATTAAACGTGAAACGTTACAAAGCGCCATTCAAACTGCCCTGGGACGCAGTCGTGTTGTTGCCATAATCGGACCCCGCCAATCGGGAAAGACCACGCTGGCGCGCCAATTCGTTCCAGCCGATTCACTCAATTATTTCGACCTGGAAGATTTAACCAGCCTGTCGCGTTTGCAGGAACCCATGACCGCCCTGCGCGACCTGCGCGGCCTGGTTGTGATTGATGAAATCCAGCGCATGCCGAACCTGTTCCCCATCCTGCGCGTGCTGTGTGACCGCGATCCCCTGCCGGCGCATTTTCTCATCCTGGGGAGCGCCTCGCCTGACCTAATGCGCTCTTCCTCCGAGTCCCTCGTGGGACGGATCGAGACGGTCTCCATCAGCGGATTTAGTCTGGCGGAAGTGGGCGTAGATGCCTTACCCCAACATTGGCTGCGCGGCGGCTTTCCTTTATCCTTCCTTGCAGACTCAGAGACGGATAGTTTAGCCTGGCGTAAAAATTTCATTCAGACTTTTCTAGAACGCGACCTGCCCCAATGGGGAATCCGCACGCCTCCCGCGACCCTGTTGCGGTTCTGGACCATGCTGGCTCACTATCACGGACAGATCTGGAAAGCCTCCGAGCCTGCGCGCGCCTTGGGGATCAGCGAGCCGACTACGCGTCAATACCTGGACATTCTGGAGGGCGTCTTCATGGTACGCGTGCTCCAACCCTGGTTCGCGAATCTCAAAAAGCGGCAGGTCAAAGCCCCAAAGATCTATTTCCGCGATACGGGATTATTGCACTACCTGCTCGGCATTCGCTCTGAACTGGACTTGCACACGCATCCCAAAAGCGGCGCGTCGTGGGAAGGATACGCCATCGAAGAAACGATCAAAGCCGCCGCGCCCGATGAAGTCTATTACTGGGCGACTCACGGCGGCGCCGAATTAGACCTACTCCTGCTCAAAAATGGACGCCGCATCGGCGTGGAATGCAAACGCATCGACGCCCCGCGCATGACCCCCTCCATGCGCGCCGCCCTCGAGGATTTGGAACTCGACCAGTTGTTCATCGTCTACCCTGGCAATCTCGCGTATCCCATCGCGGATAAAGTCGGCGCGTTACCAATATCATCCATTGCAAAAATATGGTGTCAGGTCTGTGTGGTGAACACTCAGTTCGAATAATCGTAGCTCCAGATTTGGCCCGTATCCAGCAAGGTGCTGCCGGCGCCGCCCAGCTCGTTGTAGCGCAATTCCCAGGCGCCGGAATTGTTCCACAGGTAGAGGAAATGCGTACTGTCCACCCAGGTGATAGCGTGCATCAGGAATGGATCGGTGGACAGGGTGGTATAGCCGCCTCCAACGCTGCCCACATGCGTACCGCGTGTCACCCCGCTGCCGCGTACCACGAAGACAAATTGCGCCGAATTGGGAAGCCAGCCGGTGAACTCGGCGCTTTCTCCGCCGATGTAGACCGTATCGCCGCTGGAATCAGCGTTGGCCAGATGCAGCTCGCGCAGATTGTCAGTTGGAACGCCAACGGGCATGGCATATCCAACGCGGCTCAGGTCAGGCGAGATGGCCGTATCCGGCCAAGCAAATGGGAGGGCCAGGATGTTTCCGCTGAAAACTGCAGGAGAGCCGTCAATGGGGATGTACCAAAGGCCGGTCGGGTTGAGCGGCGTGAGCATGGGGTCGGCGGGGGGAATGGCGACGCGCAGCGCGCTGGAATCGGCCGCCCAAACGGGGTGAGGGTAGTAGAGATATTCGCTGTAAGTGATCACGGATGCAAACGTCAGCACGTTGCGGCGCAGGTTACTGCCGTCGGCGTCCGCCAGGCTGATGCTCGTCGGTGTGAGGATGGCAAGCTGGGCGCCGTTGGGCGAAAAGTAGAACATCCCACCGTCTCCCGGGTTGAATAGGGTCACCCTATCGAGAGTATCGGCATTGACCATGCGCAAGTCGTCGTACCCCATCAATCCAGGCCCCTCGAAGAGCGGCCGGGTATTGTAATACAGCACGTGGCTGCCAGGCCTCCAACCCATCTGGAATACCCCAATTCCGCTGGGAGCGTCGCCGGGGCTGCCGCTGTAAGTCGCCAGGAAATCGGCCGAACTGACCAGGATACGCTCACCGCTCCCATCGCTGTTGATGGCGCGGATTTCCGGGCGGAACGGGACACTCTCGCGAACGTAGACCACCACCTGGCCGTCGTCCGAGATGCGCACATCCTGGATGCCACCGGAGGCTGTCAGAGGCATACCACCAATGCCCTCCGTCCAGATCCAGGCGTTATTGTCTTTAACGTAAGCCACGCGCAGCAGCCGCGGCAGGGGAGGCAGCGTCGAGGCGAGCGAAGGCGGAGCCGTGGCCAGGTCCGGCGCGCTCGTGGCCTGCTGAGGGGCGCCTGGCGCAAGGGCGGTCAGGGTTGCCGCGAGCTGCGTCGCCACTACGTCATTGACATCCAGCGTGGGCGAGGCAATGGGCAGGGAACCGCAAGCCAGGGTCACAACCATGAGCGTTGTAGCGACGAACCAGATATGCGCTGATTTTTTCATAAGGTTTCTCCTGAGAAGGTGAATCCCGCAGTGGCAAAATGCCGGTCGTAGGCAAATGCCTCAGTCAGTCCATTCTGGCGCATGAACGCGAAACTGATCGCATCGGCCAGGCTG
>MNXK01000092.1 GCA_001872165.1 Anaerolineae bacterium CG2_30_58_95 | reverse complement strand
GTGGCCATCGAGCGGATGAACACGTCTGGATCGCCGGCCAGGTCGCGCATCCGCACCCGGTCGCCGAGCAGCGCGCCGCCGGTGAAGGGACTGGTCGGGTCCACGGCCACGATGGCGACGCGTTTCCCCGTCTGCTTGCGGTAATACAATGCCAGTTGGTTGACCAGCGAGGATTTCCCCGTCCCGGGCGCGCCGGTCACACCAATCAGGTGCGCCCCCCCGGTGTGGGGAAAGAGGGCATCCAGGGCGGCGCGGCCTTCGGCGGTGTCGTTCTCCACCTGGGTCAGCAGGCGGGAGAGCGCCAGGCGGTCGCCGGTAAGAGCGGAGTCAACCAGGGTCATCAGCCATTCCTTACGCATTACGTTTTACGGATTACGGACACGTAAAACGTAATCACTTCTCATCTATCATGGCTTTCCGAACGTCGCGTACGATGGCGTCGGTGGATGTGCCGGGACCATAAATGCCGGCAACGCCCATCTTTTTCAAGAGCGGTACATCTTCGTCTGGGATGATGCCGCCCAGGAAAACTTTGACGCGCTCCTGACCGTTGGCCCTGAGCAGCTCGAACACGCGCGGGACGAGCGCCATGTGCGCGCCGGAAAGTATGGATAGCCCGACCGCGTCCACATCCTCTTGAAGGGCGGCCTCGGCGATCATCTCCGGGGTCTGGCGCAGGCCGGTGTAGATGACTTCCATGCCGGCATCCCGCAAGGCGCGCGCAACCACCTTGGCGCCGCGGTCGTGACCGTCCAGGCCGGGTTTGGCGACTAAAACGCGGATCCTTCGACCCTTCGACGGGCTCAGGGCACCGCCTTGCTCAGGACTAGTTTTTCGTTCAGTCATGGTTTCCTCAACGGAGTCCAACGTCTCCCGACGTTGGAGCAGATGGAAGAATCTTCAATTGCATTATACTATGGCTACTTGACCTGTTGTGCATGAGGATATAAAATCAATCGAACACTCATCTGTTCTACGTTCTCTAGAAGGTATCTTCTCAAGATGGGGTGTCCCCTGATTTTTGAGAAGATACTCTGGAATTAACTGTTGTGTAAGTTTGGATATGGCGCGGGTGTGCTATACTTGGCACGGTCATAAATTGCGGTTTTCTGTTGCCTGATTCGCGGGGCTGCCCACAGGGTGCTTCGCGAACCCACAGGGTGCTTCGCGAAGCCGCCTGCTCAGTACGTGAAAACCCTGCGGGTTGGCGGCGTGAGTCGGATTCATCCGACTTTCATGAACTGAGGCAGGGATTCACGTGTACCCCGTTCTTTGGGGTATCCCGCCGAATCCTGTTGGGTAAAAGCGCAATTTGTGCCCGCTTTCAGTATATACTGGAGTGTATAGGCTTCTGATGCAGAGGAACAATCCTTCCGAACTTCGTACATCGTGGCCCTCCTGGGCCGACTTCCTGCGCCGCCTGGGGCTGGAGAACCTGGCAGCCTGGGCGTTGGAGGCTGCCGGGCCGCTGACCGTGCTCGGCGCGCAGGCATTGTACCTGGGAGCGCCGCTCCTGCGCCCGGCCTTTTCGGACGCCCAGGTCGGCGCGCTGGCGCACCTGCTCGAAGATGACGAAGAGACGCGGGCGTTCGCCGCTTTTCTGCGAGAGGAAGGCAAAGCGTGAACTGGATCGGATTGGCCGGCTTTGGCCTGGTCGTTCTCAGCGCAATCCTGATGGCAGGCCTGGCTTTCTTGCGCCGAAAGTCCACGCCGGTATTTCGCGAGATTCCCGCTTTCGCCCGGCTGCGGAAAGCCATCGGCCTGGCTGTAGAAGAAGGCAGCCGCCTGCACATCTCGCTGGGACGCGGCGGGTTGACCACGCCGCAGAGCGCGGCCGAGCTGGCTGGCCTGGAAATGCTGCGCCGCCTCTCCGAGCTGACTGCGGCCAGCGACCGGCCTCCGGTTGCGACCTCGGGCGACGGCGCGATAACCATCCTCTCCCAGAACGCGCTGCTGGCCTCCGAGCCGGCCGCCCTCTCGACCGGATATGATCCCACCGCCGCGCGCCTGACCGGCCTGACCCCCTTCTCCTACGCGGCCGGGGCGCTGCCGGTGATGCAGGATGAAAACGTCTCGGCCAACGTGTTGATGGGGAACTTTGGCGTCGAGGTGGCATTATTGACCGATACCGCCGAACGGGGAAACACCTCCACACTGGCAGGCAGCGATAACCTGTCAGCCCAGGCCATCCTTTACGCCAGCGCGCAGGATCCGCTGATCGGCGAGGAGTTATACGCGGCCGGGGCGTACATCAAGGCCAGGCCTTTCCACACCGCCAGCCTTACCGTCCAGGACATCCTGCGCTGGCTGATCGTGATTGCCATTCTCGTGGGCGCCCTCCTGAAACTGGCAGGTGTGCTGTGAAGCTGAAAGGGCTGTTATCCACCGCGGTTGCCATCGCCACCGGCCTCATTGTACTGGTAGGGTACTTCGTCGAGATTCCCATCCTGGTCAACCTGCGCATCACGATCTTGAATTGGGTCATCCTCCTGGCCGCGGTTGCCCTTTTCGTCGGCCTCTTCAACCTTTTGGCTGTCCATGCCGATAAGATTCGCAACAAGCAAAAGGGTGGAATTTACAGCCTGGTGCTGATATTTTCCCTGCTCACCACTTTGATCCTTGGGTTGTGGCTGCGGCCAGATCACGCCCTGATGGCCCTGATCTTCAACGCGATCCAACTGCCGGTCGAGACCAGCCTGATGGCGATGCTGGTCGTCACGCTGACTTACGCCAGCATTCGCCTTTTGCGCCGCCGCAACAACCTGATCTCGATTATCTTTCTGGTTACGGCTTTGTTGATCTTGCTGGGCACCGCCCCGCTCCCCTTCGTCGGCTACGTGCCGATCTTGAGCGACCTGATCCGCCCGTTCATCGCCCAGGTACTGGCGGCGGCCGGGGCGCGCGGCATCCTGATCGGCGTCGCCCTGGGTTCGCTGACCACCGGCCTGCGCGTCCTGTTTGGCGCTGACCGGCCCTACAGCAGCGATCCCTCGAGAGGGGGAAAGTAATGGCCGATCTGCGCTGTCCAATGTGCGGCAAGCCCAACTCCGATAAATTGGAGAAATGCGCGTTTTGCGGGGCGCGGCTGAAACCGCTGTTGGCCTCTTCGCCCGATAACCGCCCCCCGATCCATCCCGGCGAGGAGCCGGTAAAGCGAACAACGTCTGAGATAAAAAGAGGCGCCGCGCCTTTTGGGGAGCCGGAAGCCATCCAGGCCGGCGACGTACCAACCAGGAAGAATACCGCCGAACTGGAACGCACCCTGCCCTCCTGGCTGCGCGACTTGCGCGGTCAGGATAGCCAGACTCCCCCGGCGCAGCCAGTGAAACCTTTCGCGGACGAGGGCTGGCCGTTCCCATCCGGAGCGGAATCTACCCCGCAGCCGGCCGACGCAAAACTGCCCGACTGGCTGGCCGGTCTGGAAACCGGCGCCAAAGAAGAGGAAGTCCCGGATTGGCTTGCAAGTATCCGCGACCAATCTGCCGTTCAG
>MNXK01000102.1 GCA_001872165.1 Anaerolineae bacterium CG2_30_58_95 | reverse complement strand
ATGGGGAATTCTGGAGTCCGCGCAAGATCCTTCGCCGAGCGCTGTGGCACGAACGGGATCATACCTGGCATATCCAGAAACTGCTTTGAGAATGGGCCTCGTTTTCGACATAAGGAAATACTCAATTCATGACGGCCCCGGCATCCGCACGACCGTCTTTCTGAAAGGCTGTCCGCTACGGTGCTTATGGTGCCACAATCCCGAAGGGCGGGCGGCCGGGATGGAAGTGATCTTCCACCACAACCGCTGCATCCGCTGCGGGGCATGCCTGGCCGAATGTGAGCATGGTGCCATTTCCTGGAACGGCCAAGTCCCGCTCACCGATCGAGAGAAATGCGAACAATGCGGCGCCTGCGCGGAGGTTTGCTACGCCGAGGCGCGTCAGGTCGTCGGCCGCGAGATGACCGTTGCCCAGGTGGTGGCCGAGATCGAGCGCGATATTCCCTTTTATGATGAGACAGGAGGCGGTGTGACTTTATCCGGCGGCGAGCCTCTCGCGCAGCGCGATTTTGCGCTTGCGCTGCTTAAGGCCTGCAAGGAAAGGGAAATCCACACTGCGCTGGATACCTGCGGCTTCGCGAGCTGGGATACCTTCGAGCGCGTGCGCGGCTGCGTGGACTTGTTCCTGTACGACCTCAAAGTGATTAACGATGACCGTCACCGCGAATTTACGGGGGCATCCAACACCTTGATCCTGAACAATCTACAGAAACTTTCAGAACGAGACCACCTTATCCTCTTACGAATGCCAGTCATCCCAGGAGTCAATGACGATGAGGAGAACATCCGCCAGACGGGCGAATTCGTGGCCTCGCTGCCCCGTGCGCACAGCCTCGAGCTCCTGCCTTACCATCACGCCGCCGCGAGCAAATACGCCGGATTGGGGCAAGAGTATCCATTGCCCGATACCCGTCCGCCGTCCGAGGAGAGGCTGGGGCAGATCGCGGAAATATTGCGAGCGTATGGCGTGCGGGTAATATCGCCGTAACGAACCCGTTTCCTTGCCCCCTTCGGGGGTGCTTCGCGAAGGAAACGAGTTCGTTATCACATTCTGAGCCGTCGGTCGGGCCGCGGCAGGGGCGGGCGACTACCTCAAGGAACGAAACGAGCGGTATATATTTCAGGTGAGACAATTTGGATTTTCTGATACCCGCCGAGTTCAAGAAGATGATGGTCGCTGGAGACGACGCATGCGGCTTTACCAACCAGGGCGCACTCGATGAATTTGTCGTCGGTTGGGTCTGCCAGGATGACCGCCAGTGTGCCGGGAATTTCGACACGCTCCGCGTATCTCCGTACATCGGTGACAACCGCATGAATTCGGCTCTCCGAAAACTTGAACTTCTTGCGTAGTTTTTCTGAAAGTTCCGCCAGCATGGGCGGACAATACACGGCTTGGACTATTTTCGCACGCGCCAACAGCAAGCACTGATAGGGCTTCCCACGCCACAAAAGCCCAGAGATGAGAACGTTTGTGTCAAAGACGACGCGTTCAAGCACGGTTACGCCTCGTGCAGAATGTCGTCAATGAGTTTCTGACGCTCTTGCTCGGTCAGGCTGTCCCAATCTATGCCGCGCCTGGCACAAATGGCTCGAATGCGCTTGTCGCCGTAATTCATCAACTGCTCAAGTTCGTCCAGTTCGGGGATGAGAGCTTTGAGAGCAGATCGTTTGGCGGCGGGAGATAACCTGCGCAGTAATTCAACCAGTTGTGTTTCTGGAATTTCAAGGGTAATCGTGTCCATTGCGCTTACTCCTATATTGATTATACAACGGAAAGAAAGCGCATTGTGCCATGGCCGGAAGACCCGAGCTCAAAACCGACCGGCGGCCTCAACCTATTTGCAGGCCGTCGGCTAGCATGCGGCAAGGATCAGGAGATCCCTGCTGAGTAAGGTTTTGGGGCTGCCAGTCATTCACCCCTGAAACGACAGGCTTCCAGATTGAAGACCTGCGGTCGTGTTTATGGCTGGGAAGCCTCTCCTGAGCGCTGGAAATGTGTATCAGTGATATAATATATACACATTGCAAGGAATAACCCATGCGCACCAATATTATGATTGATGATGATCTCATCACCCAAGCGCTAACCGTCAGCGGCTTGCGAACGAAGCGCGCCGCGGTCGAAGCCGGGCTGCGGCTGCTGATCCAAATCCACGCACAGGGAGAAATAAGGAAGTTGCGCGGCAAAGTGCCTTGGGAAGGTGACCTGGATTCCTTACGCGCCGGGCGCATCGGAGAAGAGCAAACCCCCTATCGCCCGTAAAGACGCTATGGTCATCATTGATACGACGGTCTGGATTGATTACCTGCGGGGAATTTCCACGCCCCAGGTCGAATGGCTGGAGACGGAAATGACCGTCCAACGCCTGGGCATTACCGACTTGATCCTGTGTGAAGTGCTTCAAGGGATTCGGGATGAACGGAAATTCATCCAAACGCGCGAGGTTCTGCTTCAGTATGAAGTTTTTTCCACCGGTGGGACAGACTTGGCGCTATCCGCCGCCGGAAATTATCGAATGCTGCGGGCGCGGGATCACACGATCCGAAAGACGATAGACTGCCTGATCGCCACTTTTTGCCTGCTCAACGGCCATGCGCTCTTACATAACGACAAGGGTTTCGAGCCGTTCGAGCAGGAATTGGGGCTGGCAGTCATTCACCCCTAGAACCGGGCAAAAGAAACCGCAGGCTCCCAGATTGGAGGCCTGCGGTCGTGTTTTCGGCGGGGTCGGGAGAGCGACAAATCAGGCGCGTTCTTGTGCCGCTGTTTGCGTTGGCGATTTGTGGTTCATACGGGGTTTCCTGACTTTAGGCATGGTGTTTATCAGCGCGCGCAAGACAGTGTTTACCGATTCCGGCGTGGTGAACACTTCCGCGATGTCGGGATCAAGAACGACTACGAGGCGGTTCTTATCAATTCTGCCAGCAAAACGATTGGGACGCGCCTGGCGATAATCAAAGTTGTATTCCGAGCGCATCTCGGCAATTTCAGTTTGACCGGATTTAGCAGTTGAGGTTTTCTTCATAATCATTACGTTCCTTCCTGTTTGCCAAACGTGCACTGATGATACGGATTGCATCCTCGACACGTTCGGTAAAACATACGATCAGCAAGCGGTCGTTTATCGAATGACCAATGATGATTTCGCGCACTTCGTCTATTGAATGATCCTCATCGTCAAAAATGGCCGCCAAAAGGTCGTCGAAAACAGTGCTGGCCTCATCAAAACTGACACCGTGCTTGCGGAGATTGGCCTCCGCTTTGCGTTTGTCCCATTCAAAGTGTACGCTCATCTGACCTGCCTGATAAAATAAAGTATAGCATATTAAGACATGCTGCGCGCTTCCCGATTGTGTTATTCGCGGTCTCCCGACCGTGATACAAAAACTGACCGCAGGCTCCC
>MNXK01000226.1 GCA_001872165.1 Anaerolineae bacterium CG2_30_58_95 | reverse complement strand
ATCTGGCGCGTCATGCCCAGTTCTTCGCAAACCCGGCGATACTCGTCGCCCAACGTGATCTGCGAAATGCTGGGATCGTCGGTTGCCAGCGTGACGTTCAGGCCGGATTCCAGCATCTTCAACAATGGATGCGCTTCCAACGAGGCGACAACGCCGCTCTGGTAGTTGCTCGTCACGCAGACCTCGAAGGCGGCGCCGCGCTCGCCGGCCAGAGTCACCACCGCGTCGTCTTCGAGGATGCGGACGCCGTGGCCGATGCGTTCGGCGTTCAGTAATTCGAGCGCGCGGCGCACGCTGGCTGCCCCGGCCCACTCCCCGGCGTGGACCGTGATGTGCAATCCAGCCTGCTGCGCCTCGCGGAAGATGCCGGTGAACGGTTGGATGGGGAATTCCGCCTCGTTCCCGGCCAGGTCGAGGCCGACCAGGCCCTTGCCGGTGCGGTTTGCAGCCAGCCAGGCCACCTGCTCGGCCAATTCCGCGCTCTCGTGCCGGTTGACGCTGGCCAGCAGGCGTACCATGATCTTGAACTCTTTGGCTGCCTGCTGGGCGCTCTCGCAAACCCAATCCATAACCTCACCCAGGGGAAAACGCTCGGCGCGGCTGAGCGCCACCGGCGTAAAGCGCAGTTCCAGGTAGCGGACGTTATCCTTCGCCGCGTCCTCGACAGCCTCGCGGGTCACGCGGTGGATGACCTCCGGCGAGCGGTAGAACATGCGCAGGGTGGTGAACTTGGCCAGGAAATTCTGGTACGTGAACGGTTCGCCGTTTTGCACCTGGACGAGGTGGCTCAGGTGACAACGAATGCTCCGCCGGGTGATATTGATCGGGATAGTGATGCCATGTGCGCGGGCAATATCGAGCATGGTCGCCAGGCGCAGAGAGCCTTCCAAATGGCGATGGAGTTCTACCTTCGGTAAAGATTGATAATAATCGGGCGTGCTCTTCACAGGGATTTACTAAAGAATTATCCAAAAAATACGCAGAGACGGCTCCTCGCGAAGCACCCTGCGGGCATGCCGTCGCCTTATCGGGCGTGGGAGCCCGATCAGCACATTTCGAAATAGTTTCTAATGCCGGTGCCGTTTCTTCTTACGCGATGCCGGTTGTGCCGGGGCAGCCGGGGCGCCAGATGGGGCTGGTTCGGGAACCAATTCTGCCTGCGCCGCAGCGAATGTACGTGGTTGGTAGAGGAAAATACGGCTGATGACCGCTGCGCGGATCTCGCCGAGCAGGTTCTGGAACATCTCGGATGCCTGGCTTTTGTATTGTACCAGCGGATCGCGCTGGGCGTAGGCTTCCAGGCCGATGGAGACGCGCAACGCCTCGACGCGTGTCAGGTAATCCACCCACAGCTCGGTGATTGCCCCGAGCAGGACCTGGCGGTAGATCTCGGTCTGGACGCGGCGGCCAAGCTCTTCGGCAGCCCCCCCTTCCGTCCCCCCCATTTTCTCCGAAAATGGGGGGGAAACAGGGGGGGCGCCCAGACGTCTCAATTCGCTTTCACCCCAGGCGCAGCGCAGGGCAGTCTGCGCCTGTTCGAGGTGTTCCAAAACATCGTCCGCCAGGGTTTCAGCGGAAATGTCCGCCAGCAGCGCATTTCCCAGGTAGACGTAATGCAAGCGGGTGAAAACCTGGCGCATCTGGCGGTGGGTCTTGCTGTTGAAATAAGTGCGCGCCCCTTGCGCCATGAGGGCGAGCAGACGAAGCCTGGCCTGGTCGTCGAGCGGAGCAACGCCCTGGCGTTCGAGGGCAGAGGCCAGGTCACGGGTGATCAGGCCATCCTCGCCAAGCAAGCGCTCCTGCCGCGCATCGAGCAGCTCACGCGTCTTATCCTCGACGCGTCCGGCGACCTCTTCCCAGTCGAGCTCCTGGAGTTCGGCGGCCTCCAGGCCGAGGCTTTCACCCAGGCGAAATTCGATGGTGGCAGTCAAGCGGGTGAGAGTCAAATTGACAATGAAGGCTTCTATCTGGTTGCGAATATCATCTTCCAGTTCGCGCGGGTTTTCAGCCAGGGAGCGCATCTGCTCGGGCGAAAGCCGCAGCGGGATGTGGACGAGGCCCTGGAGTTCCTCCAGGATTTCCTGTGGACGGCGAGGCCCGCCTTCTTCGTTATCTTTCAGGGCATCAAAGAACGTATCGAGGACATCGGTACGATCTTTAATCTGGCTGTCCAGGCCTTCACCGGCGCGATCAATTTGCTCCTGGATGGCATGGAGGAAATAGGCGTGTTCGGCCTGCAGGGTGCGGCGGGCGATGTCCAACAGGGCTGCGCGCGGCTTTGCCGTTGAATCCTCGAGTTCACGCAGCAGGATTTTGTAAGTAAAGGACGGGAAGGCGCCCTCGGCGACGCCAAAGATCGGCTGGATCTGTTCCAGCCAGGCCAGCAGACGCCATAGCTCTCCACTTTCGACGGCTTCCGAGACGCGCCGCTCAACTTCCAGGCGCAGGAGTTCGCCCACATCTTCGGCCAGGTCTTCCTTCTCGAAGACGCGGTCGCGCTGGGAGTAGATCCTCATGCGCTGCGAGTTGAGCACGTCGTCGTATTCGAGCAGGTGCTTGCGGACGTCGAAGTTGGCGCCTTCCACGCGGTGCTGCGACTGCTCGATGATCCCGCTGACCAGACGCGCCTGGAGCGGGTAATCGTCGTCAATACTCAGTCGCTGCATCAGGTTATTGACCTGCTCGCCGCCGAACAGGCGCATCAGGTCGTCTTCGAGGGAGAGATAGAAGCGCGAGGAGCCGGGATCGCCCTGGCGGGCGGAACGGCCGCGCAACTGGTTGTCAATGCGCCGCGCCTCGTGCCGTTCTGAGCCGATGACGTGCAGGCCGCCCAATTCACGCACCCGCTCCATATCCTCGAAATGCTGGAGGAAGTGCTTGACTTCGGCTTCGTAGATGCTGTAATTGGCCGGATCAACGCCCTGCAACGCCTCGCGGCGTTCCTGCAAGGTCATGTCGTAGGGGTCTTTGTAGCCGGCCTTGCGCAGGACGCGCGCCACCGCCGCGATGATCTCCTCGGCCAGGTCGCCGCCCAGCTTGATGTCCACACCGCGCCCGGCCATGTTGGTGGCGATGGTCACCGCGCCGAACGCCCCCGCGCCAGCGATGATCTGGCTTTCCTCGGTGTGTTTGCGGGCGTTCAATACTTGATGCGGGACTCCACCCTGTAGTACCGACTTCAGTCGGTTCTCATCGGATTCATCCAAACGCAGAATCTCGCGCAGGCGGGTCAGGTTAGCCTGGTCTTCCGGGTTCAGGGAGAGACCCAGGTCGCGCGCCATCGGGCGCAGCTCTTCGGGGCGGAATTGTTCGAGCGGCTTGTTCAGGCCGGCGAGTTCCGGGATGGCGCGCCCGTCCTCGACGCGCTCGTTGGCTGCCAGCCAGGCGTGGCGGAGCAACAGCACCTGCATCAGGCGGCGGATGGGTTCTGCCCGCAGCCGGTTCGAGAGACGTTCAGAATTCTCGACCGAGGTCGTGCCGACCAGCATCGGCCGCCCGCGCACGTGCTCACAGGCGATCTCGCGCACCAGGGAGCGCAGCTTGGCCTCCGCGGTGCGGTAGATGGTATCCGGGTAATCTTTTCGCCGCCAGAAAACAACTTGCTTCTCGGGGTCTTCGGAGTGAGCAAAATAAGAATAGTCAAAACCTTCCTCATCATGGGCCTTGACCTCCACCAGCGACGCATCCGGTCCGATGGCCTGGTATTCCAGATTGGTCGGGATGGGCAGGACTTCGAGCTTGTAGATCTTGCTGAACTCCTCCGCCTCGGTCAGGGCTGTGCCGGTCATGCCGGCCAGCTTTTCGTACATGCGGAAGTAGTTTTGCAGGGTGATGGTGGCGTAGGTGACGTTCTCCGGCTCCACCCGCGCCCCCTCTTTAGCCTCCACCGCCTGGTGCAGACCGTCGCTCCAGCGGCGGCCGGGCATCAGCCGTCCGGTGAACTCGTCCACGATGATCACCTTGCCGCCCTGCACAAGATAATCCTTGTTGCGTTTGAAGAGATGCTGGGCGCGCAGCCCCTGTTCCAGGTAGCCGAGCAGGCGCGCCTGTTCGGGGGTCACGTCTTCGGGGCGGTCGGGATCGCGCAGCGGCTGACCGAGCAACTGCTCGACGTGCGCCGTGCCGATCTCGGTCATCGAGACGGTGCGATCCTTTTCGCTGATCTCGTAATCCTCGGCGCGCAACTGGCGGACGAGTTGCGCCATCTTGCCGTACCATTCCACGTCGCCCGAGGCCGGGCCGGAGATAATGAGCGGAGTACGGGCCTCGTCAATCAGCACGTT
>MNXK01000214.1 GCA_001872165.1 Anaerolineae bacterium CG2_30_58_95 | reverse complement strand
AAGTATCTCAAAGACCGCGAGTGGGTTTCCACCTCCCAACTCTACCAGGCCAGCCTGAAGACGCCCGGCGAGGCGCGTGCCGTCAACCAGTCTGGGTGGGAGATTGGCATTGCTGAAGGTGTCCGCAAGGGTCTCTTCGGCCTGGGCGAACTAAAAGATGATCAGCCGATTTGCCGCTACTACAAAGAAGAGCCTTCGATCAGCTTCACGGATAACGAAATCCTGATCAAGGCTGAAGTCTGCGAAGCCCAGCGTGCTGAACAGGAGGGGCAGGTGACATTCACCCCCGCTCAGACCGCCACCGGTCAACCTGTTGGCGAAACTGTCGCCGCACCGGCATTTGGGCGATCCGTTTTCGTATCCGCGCCCCCCACAGCCGGGAAATATCAGCAACTGCGCTTCAACTTTATCGTTCCGAAGGGAAAAGTCTCCAGTCTGATGGGCGTACTCAACTTCCTGCAAAGCCGATTTAACCGGCTCGAACTCTCGGTCAATGTAGGCGATGGTCAGCTCACGGAGCAAGAGTATGAGGATAAAGTCAAAGAGGCGTTCCGACAGATGGGAATTGAGATTTAGATTGTTACTTCAAATGTGCAACGGTTCACTTGGCAGGTGGCGTGTCAATTTGTCCAGTCTGGTGAAACTAGTGTTGCGGAAGTATGGTTATCCACCCGATAAGCAGGAAATCGCTACTCAGACCGTCATCCAACAGGCCGAGTTGATGGCGGGGGAGTGGGTTTAACAAGCGAAAAACTTCTTACTTATTGCGATTCCACCCTTACTTCCGCATGATCCGTCACACTGTACTCTCCCTGAAACGGCACCCCCCCCGGTACCAGTGAAGACAAAATTGCTGATACCAAGTAAATGATCGCGTCCCGCTATGCAATTCACCCAATTTGTGATAAATTAGGCGAGTGCATACGCCTAATTTAGAAGGAAATTATGACCCAATACCCCCGCTCTATTCAACCGGCCATTGAACAGGCTCTATACAAGGGCAAGGTCATTGTTATATACGGCGCCCGGCAGGTGGGAAAGACTACTCTAATCCGCGCCCTCCAGGAAAAATATCCCGCAAACACGCTGTATCTCAACTGTGACGAACCCGACATCCGCAGTTCGTTGAGCGATAGGACTTCCACGGAACTGCGCCGCTTACTCGGCAGTAAAACCCTGATCCTGATTGACGAGGCGCAGCGGGTTAAAAACATCGGCCTGACGCTCAAACTATTGGTGGACAATTTCCCCCAGATTCAGGTCGTTGCAACGGGATCCTCATCCTTCGACCTGTCCAACGACATCTCTGAACCGTTGACCGGCCGCAAGATCGAGTTTCACCTGTACCCGCTTTCGGTTGGCGAACTGCTGACGCAAAACACGCCATTGGAAATGCAGCGCTCCCTGGAATACCATCTACGCTTTGGCATGTATCCGGGGGTGGTTCTTAGCGATGACCCAACAGAAACCCTCCTCGAAATCACCAGGAGTTACCTCTACAAGGATGTGCTGGAATTCCAAAGCGTGAAGAACCCCGATTTGCTGCGCCGGCTGTTACAGGCGCTGGCGCTGCAGGTTGGCAGCGAAGTCTCGTACAACGAATTGGGCACGATGCTGGGGATTGATAAAGTCACCGTAGCCCGCTACCTGTCCCTTCTGGAACAGGGGTACGTCATTTTCCATCTCCCGCCTTATAGCCGGAACCTGCGCAAGGAACTGGGCAAGCAGCGCAAGGTCTATTTTTACGACCTGGGCGTGCGCAACGCGCTGATCAACAATTTCAACCCCCTGGAACTGCGCCAGGATGTGGGCATGCTGTGGGAGAACTTCTTCGTTAGCGAGCGTCTCAAAGCAGTGCATAACCAGCGGCGGCGCCCGAACCTGTACTTCTGGCGCACGTATGACGGAAAGGAGATTGACTACCTGGAAGAGGAAGGCGGGCAATTGACCGGTTTTGAATGCAAATGGGGCAGCGAGAAATGGCGCGTCCCGGAAACATTTACGTCGGCCTACCCAGGCAGCCAGATTCACCTGGTCAATCGCTTGAATGTACTTGACTATCTATAAGGGGCGGCCAAATTTAGGCTTACGAATTCAAGTTGTCACGCCCGAAAACGCCTATCGCTTTTGCTGGTAACGCAATCTGACCCGGCTGCCCGATCACGATCACGCCAGGACAGGGGTATAGCATAGCCCGGCCGTGCCCGGCCCGGTGTGGACGGCCAGCGCGGGGGAAAGCTCGGCGATCAACGATTCGACCGCGTTCAGCCGCGTTTCGACCATTTGCTTGATCTTATCTACTTCCTGTCTCGCCCCGGCGTGGACATAGGCGATCTTGATCTTGCTCTTGCCGACCGCCTCTTCGACTTTGTCTACCATCATCTGGTAAGCCTGTCCGCGGCTGCGCGCCGCGCCGAGCGGCACGATGACGCCGTCGTCCATGCCGATGAGCGGCTTGATATTGAGCAGCGTCCCAACCAGGTGCTTGGCCTTGCCGATGCGCCCGCCCATGTACAGGTACTTGAGCGTATCGGCGGTCTGGATCATGTGCGTGACCGGGATCATATCCTTCACCCGCTCCACCACTTCATCCAGTTTCAGACCGGAAAGCGCGGCGCGCGCCGCCTCGATTACCATCCAACCCTGGCAAAGCGAGACGTTGCGCGTGTCAATCACCTCGATGCGCAGTTCTGGACGCTGCTCCTGCAACATGGACTGCGCCACAGTGGCAGCTTGATACGCCCCGCTGCCTTGCGAGGTCATGTGGATGCTGACGATCTCCTGGCTGCCCTGGTCGGCCAAATTCCGATAGGCTTCCAGGTAATCGCCCGGGCCGGGGCTGGCCGTGGTGGGCAGGACTTTGGCCGTCACCAGCCAGTCCAGGAACTCTTGCCGCTGGATGGTCACCAGTCCGCAGCACCTCCTGGCCGCGGTGGATGTAATAGGCGATGGTGTGGATATTCAATTCCTGGAGAATGTTCTCAGGGATGCTGGCGGTGCTATCGGTCAACACAGCAAGTTTGGACATGGTTCCTCCTCGCCTCTATTTTACACCTTCTCTCTGGCAATTTTTCTCATGTTATACTTGCCCGAAATCCTCGCAACCCAGCCCAGAAGATGAAACGAACTCACCTCTCCCGCACACTCTTCTTATTCTCGATAATGATCTTCTTGACTTTTTTGATGGGAACCCTGCGCGCCTTTGCCGCGCCCCAGCCGGCCCCAACACCCTCCGCCTCCGCGACCCTTGAGCTGACCCCGGCTGCGGATCAGTCCGCGACCCCGGACCTGGCCCTGGAACCCTCGGCCACGCCCGACGACGAGCTGGCTTCCGCCGATACGACGGCGGTCATCGCCCTGGCTATCGCCATGGTCGTGATCGTGATCTTTGGCGTGCTGTGGGGAGGGCGTTCGACGCCGCGGGCGGCAAGAGGGAAGAAATAGGGGCGACGTCATGTCGCCCCTACTTG
>MNXK01000117.1 GCA_001872165.1 Anaerolineae bacterium CG2_30_58_95 | reverse complement strand
GTGATTGATCTGTTACAGCGGGTGTGTACGGTTTCTGTCGAAACCATGAAAATCATTCAGGAAATGTTACTGCTCAGACTGTCATGCTGAGGCCGTTCTGTGGCCGAAGCATCTCCTGTGCGGCGAGGAGACCCTTCGCCATAAAACGGCTCAGGGTGACAAACCTTACAGGATGCCTGCCCGAACAGGGATTCTTCTGAGAGAATGACACTTGGGCTGAATAGTTACTTCCGGTGAGTAATGAAATCTCTGCTAACCAATCGCCGGGGCTTCGATGACGATGGCTTCCAGCGCGGCTAACTTTTCGGCAAATTGCGGCCCGAACAGCGGCGGGCAATCGGCCAGTTTCTTTTGCGCGGCGGTCAGTTTGAAAGCAAAGGTGTAGCAGGTTGGTTCGCCGCACTGTTTGCAGTTGGTCTGCGGCAGTAGTCTGTAAACTGCCATCGGCGTCGGGCGCTGGCGGGTGGTGTGGTCGGGGGTGATTTCGGCGCGGCGTTCCCAGGTGCGGTTGACCAGGTCAATCAGCCCTTTGAGCTCCTTCTCTGCGCCTTCGCGGTCTTCCACATTGCTGGCGGCGATCTCGTAAGCATGAAAGGCGATGTTGTGCCCACCCTTTTTCCAGGTCAGGGCCTGGGCTTCGGGCAGGTAGACCGCGCCGCGCAAGGTCGCGTTGAGATAGGGCAGGATTTCGGAGATGTCGGCAGTCAACCGCGCCAGCGCCGCATACCGCTCCGCGCCGGGGTCACAGGGCGGGGTGAAGACTTCCAGGTCGTAATGCTCGATCAACATAAGGCGACGCCTCTCATTCCAATCGCTGCCCCAGGATGCGCACGGCCAGTGCAAACAGGATGACGGCGAACCCAGCCAAAACGCTCAAGTCCAGTATAGCATGTTCCGCTGCTCCAATACCCAGCGCGGCGCGCAGCGCCTCGACCGTGTAGGTCAGCGGCAGGGCGCGCGCCAGGATTTGCAGTCCCAGTGGCAGCGCCGCAACCGGCACGAACACGCCGCCCAGGAACATCATCGGAAAGCGAACGAAGTTTGCCAGCGTCTGCGCCTCGAAGATTTCGCGAACCGCCACCGAGACTAACGCACCCAGCGCGGAAAAGGCCGCCGCTGAAAGCAGCAGCGCCAGGATGAGCAGCAGCCAATTGACGCCGCTCACACCGAAGACGGCCAGCATGATCCCCAGCACCACCAGCGTGACCGTCAGCCCAAAGACCATCCCGCCGAGCAGCTTGCCTGCCAGCAGCGCCGGCAGACGCACTGGCGCTAATAACAGCCGCTCCAGCGAACCAATCCGCCGCTCGAACACGATGACGATGGCCTCCATCGAGCTGGTGCCAAAGAGCAGCGTCAACGCCAGCAGGCCGGGCACAAGTTCGCGCAAATCACCCGGGTTGCGGATGGCAAAGGCCAGCACGAAGGCGAAGGGGAGAAGGATGCCCCAACTGATGTTCGGCGGCTTGAAATAGTAAGCGCGCAGGTCTTTCAAAGCGATGTAATACAAACCTCGTAGATCATCCGCCAGCATTGCCCGGCTCCTTTCCGCCTTTTTCGGCCAGCATGATTTCACGGTCCAGGCCAGTCAGCCGGACGAAAACATCTTCCAGCGTCGGGCGGATTGTGTTGAGAGCCAGCAAGCGCCGCCCTTTGGCCTGCGCCAGTCCCGTTTGTACCGCCTTCGCAACATCGCGGTCTTCGAACCGGCGGGTCTCGACACCTCCGGTTTCGCTTTCGAACGTAATTTCAATGATGTTGGTGTTTTGGGCTGTCTTTTTCAGCCCCTCCACCGTATCCAGTGCAACAATCTGCCCCTGAACGATAATGGCAATGCGATCGCACAACCGCTCTGCTTCTTCCATGTAATGCGTGGTCAGGAAAACTGTCACGCCCTGGTCGCGCAGTCCGGCGATCATCTTGCGCAGGGAACGCGCATTCATCACGTCCAGGCCGGTGGTCGGCTCGTCCAGAAAAATCAACGGTGGACGGTGCGCCAGGGCGGCGGCGATGGTCAGGGCACGCTTCATGCCGCGCGAGAGTTTGGCAAAAGGGACATTATGTTTCTCGTTTAGCCGGAAATGCTCCAATAGCTCCCCGGCGCGCGGCCGCCATTCTGCGCGCGGCACGCCGTATAACTGCATGGAAAATTCCAGGTTGCCGCAAGCAGTCAGCTCATCGTACAGGTTCGACCTTTCCGGTACGACGCCAATCTGCTTTTTGATGCGGGTCACGTCCCGGAACAGGTCGAATCCCAGGATACTGGCCCGCCCCGAGGTGGGTTGTGTCAACCCGGTGAGCATGCGGATCGTGGTCGTTTTGCCAGCCCCGTTGGGGCCCAGGAAACCGAAGATTTCGCCAGGCTGCACCTGAAAACTGACGTGATCTACAGCCACCACCGGTTTTGTCCCACGCTGGCCCTGCTCATAAACTTTGGTCAGGCGCTCGACTTCAATGGCGTTGGACATTTACTTTGCCTCCAGTTCTGACAGAACATCATCCCTGCCCCGCGCCGCCGCCCTCACGAAGTATTCCCTGCCCAGGAAGGAGCGCTGGCGTTCGAGCGACGCGCGGGTGATCGGCGAGGAACTCAACTGCGTGGCGTGACAGTGGATGGCGGCCAGCTTCGCCGCCCATGTTTCGGAGATATCCACTGCCAGCGTGATGACCTCGTCCGGCACGGCGCGTATCTGGGTCATCCCCAGCTTTTCGGCGAGCGACAAGGGCACAGCCAGGATGTAGAGGGCGTTTACATCTTCGGCGCGGCGGAAAGCTTCGGCGGCGCACTGGCCGATGGCGATATGGTCAGGATGCCCGGAAATGCCATCTGGCCCAAAGGCGAGCATAACCTGGGGATGTACTTCGTCCACCATAGTAAGAATTTCGGCGACGATGGTTTCTGGATCAATCTCGGATAAACATCCATCCGGATAATCGAGCAGGCGCGGCGGTTCGATGCCCAAAGCGGCGCAGGCGCAGCGCAGCTCACGTTCACGCACAGCGGGGAGTTCATCAGGCGAGCAAAGAGGCGGCTCGCCGCACGAACCGGCCTGGCCGCGCGTGGCCGTCAGCACATGGACGCGCACGCCGCGCCGGGCGAGCAATGCCAGCGTCCCGCCGGGGCGGTAGGATTCGTCATCCGGATGGGCAAAGACGGCCAGTAGTGTGAGCGCAGTCTTGTTCAGGATTCCTGATTTCCTTCTCTTTACATGAAGTGCTGTCTTCGCAACCAGAAAGCAGCAGACTCAAGTCTGCACTCCGTATGATTAACCTGACTCAAGTCTGCACTCCGTATGATTAACCTGACTCAAGTCTGCACTCCGTATGATTAACCTGGAGTGCGGGTTTTAGTCCAATACTGTTTAGATTAAGAAGGTCGGGCTCCCATGCCCGACGGCGTGCTCGCAGGGTGCTTCGCGAGGAGCCGTCTCTGCGGACTTTATCTACACAGTATTAGGTTTTAGTCCGCTTTATACAATTTTCTCTTCAGCCAAAACGCCACGTTGACCAGCCCGATCATCACCGGCACCTCCACCAACGGCCCGATGACCGCTGCGAAGGCTTGCCCCGATGAAATCCCAAACACCGCCACCGCCACGGCGATGGCCAGTTCGAAGTTGTTGCTGGCCGCCGTAAA
>MNXK01000103.1 GCA_001872165.1 Anaerolineae bacterium CG2_30_58_95 | reverse complement strand
ACTACCTACACCCCTAGGGATGTTGTTTGCTTTTTCATCTGTTCGGCCATAGCCTGTAACCAGGCATTAACATCTCGATAGTAGATAAAACTGGTCGCCAGGATGGCCGTGGAGATGAAAGCGTGACCGGCGATGCCGACCAGGGTCAGCCAGGAATTTTCCGGCGGTGTGCGCCACAGGAAGTCCAATCCCTGGCTGATGATGATCGTGCTGAGCAGGAACAAACCGCTGACCGGCAAGGTGTAGCGCACCATGCGCAGGCTGTTGAGGATGGATATCAAAGCATTTTGCTGATAAGCGAAAATGCCGTGCGGTGAAAAGAAGATCGGCAGCGCCAGCCAGAGCGACAGCAGGCCAACGACGAGCATCGCGGCCTCGGCCAGGAGCGGGCTGATCAGGGCCAGCACCGAGAAGAAGAGAAAGGCTGGCAGGCCAAAGAAGAACAGCAGGGCCAGCCAGATGGCCGAAAGCAGGATGGCCTGGATTATGGATTGCGCGAACGAACGCGGTTGCGGTTTCAGGGCTACGCCGGAAACCCAATAGAAATAAACGCTTCCCAGCAGCCAGCCGGTGATGGCAAGCGCCAGCCACCAGCCCAGCACGTTGAAAAAGGATGCCGCCTCGAGACCCAGCGGCGACCCGAGGGGAGTCTGGATGGGCATGCGCCCGCTCATCAGGCTGGCGACCCCAACCGGGAAGGTGCGCAGCAGGCTGAACAGGTTGAACTGGTCCAGGAATTGCGCCCAAACTTGTTGCACCTGGGCAGGATCGAGGCCGAGGGAGGCTGGCGGCGCGGCAAGGCTCGAAAATTCGGCGAACAGTTGCGCCAGAAGCTGCTTGAGGCGTAAGTGAGGCCCCAGCCAGAGGAACAGGTCTAAGAGCAAAGGCAATACGATGACTGCAACGTTATTGGCGATGGCATCGAAGCCTTTCGTGAACGTCGCGATCAGTCCCGGCGGCGGGGGGAGTGCTGCTTGCTTGGATGATTCCATGGGTTTATTCTACCACAGGGAATCTTTGGGAAGCGTGAGGGGAGGTTTTTGAGGTGACAGTCACCTCGGAAGTGACTGTCACCTTCTGCGGTACAATATGGTTATGGTTCCCCAACGGTATCAAATTGACGCCAGCGACACCGTTCGTGCCGCGAACACCGGCGGCACGCCGGTGCGAGACGGCAACGAATGCTACGCTCGGGTGAGCGTGCTGACCGCGACCGTGCTCCTGGCCTTCGCGCTGACGCGCGTAATCCACACGCCGTATTACGCGCTGAATTTATCCCTGGCGGGCATTGCATTGATTTTCAACGTCAATCTCAATACTGCCATTGCCATCCTGGCGGCGGGATTATCGGCCACAGGCGTGGCTTGGCTGCTGCGCGCCCACCCTTCGCTGGAGCCGGGCGAGACATTGGAACACTGGCTCCTGCCCATGCTGACCACGCTGGTCGTCGGCGTGACGCTCTATACGCTGCCCTCCGGTTTCACCTGGTGGGCAGGTTTCGGAATAGGGGGCGTCTTGCTGGTGGTGGTCTTCCTGGCCGAGTACGTGGTTGTGGATCCAGCGGACACGCGCTACCCTTTCGCGACGGCGGCCTTGACGGCGCTCTCGTTCGCAATCTACCTGATCCTGGCCGTCACGCTGCGTTCGGCAGGGGTGCGGCTGTTCCTGCTGGCGCCGGCGCTCTTCCTGGCGGGCGGACTGGCTGCGCTGCGCACCCTGCACCTGCGCTTGAACCCCCGAACTGCGGGGGTGAACGAGCGCTGGGAGTTCGGCTGGGCGCTGGGCGTTGCGCTGGTGGGGGCGCAATTGGCCGCCGCCTTGCACTACTGGCCGTTGACTCCGGTCCGCTTTGGGCTGATTTTGCTCGGCCCGGCCTACGCCCTGACGGGGCTGGCAGCCAGCATGGCAGAGGGGAATCCGTTTCGCCGGGCGTTCGTCGAACCGGCTGTGATGCTTGGCTTGCTGTGGGGGCTGGCGATCTGGTTCCGGTGATAAAAAAACTGATTCTTACTCGCAATCACTGGCAGGCCATGCGCCGTCACGTGGCGCGGCGCGCCCCGCTGGAGGCTTGCGGCCTGCTGGGCGGGAAAAACGATCAGGTGGAGATAACGCTCGGCGTCCGCAACGCAGACCGCAGTCCGCTGCGCTTCCGCATGGAGGCGCGGGCGCAGTGGCGCGCGTTTCGGCAGATCGAGGACCGGGGGCTGGAACTGGTCGGTATCTATCATTCCCATCCAAACGGCCCGGCGTATCCCTCGCCAACGGATGTGGCCGAGGCCATGTATCCGGTCGTGCAAGTTGTCTGGTGGCTGGAAGAGGGAGCGAAGCATTCGTTGTCGAAGTGGCAGGCGCGCGGTTTCTGGATCGAGGGCGGAAGGGTTTCGGAAGTCGCCTTACAGGTCATTAATCCAGAGTAACCCGCTGCAATTTTGTGTGTTACCATTTTTGCCAAAGAATGTATCCTCTAAATAAACTGGGGGGGGATGGGGGTGTGCGGGCGGCTTTGCACCCTTCGGGTATGCTTCGCGACCGCCCGCACACCCCCATCTTTCCCTACTTATTGAGATGATACCAACGAGTGGATTATGGAGGTGTTGAGCCATGCAGATCTTGATTGACGCCGGCATCCTGCTGGCGTCGTACCTGTTTGGGGCCATCCCGTTTGGCCTGATTATCGTTAAATTGATGACGGGGAAAGATGTGCGCACCGTCGAGAGCGGGCGGACAGGCGGGACGAACGTGGCGCGCGCCGCCGGTTGGGTTGCGGGATTGCTGACCGCCATCCTGGACGTGCTGAAGGCGGCTGCCACCGTCTGGCTGTCGAAGGCGGTCACCGGGAACGAGTGGGTGCACGTCCTGGCGCCGATCGCGGCTATCCTGGGGCACAACTATTCGGTTTTCCTGGCTGAGCGTGATGCGCGCGGCCGCTGGCGTTTGCGCGGCGGGGCCGGCGGAGCTGCAAGCCTGGGCGGCGCCTTGGGCTTGTGGGCGCCTTCGGTGCTGATCATCCTGCCCATCGGCGCGTTGATCTACTACTTCGTCGGCTATGCCTCGGTCACGACGATGAGCGTGGCGTTCCTGGCCGCGATCATTTTCGCGGTGCGCGCCTTGTTCTATCACGCCCCATGGGAGTATGTTCTGTATGGCGTGCTGGCGGAAATCCTGCTGATCCTGGCGCTTCTCCCGAACATCAAGCGCCTCTTGAATGGAACGGAGCGTCTGCATGGCTGGCGGGCAAAACGGCTGACAACGAATGCTCCGCGGCAGCAGAAGCCGGTGGAAAAATCCCGCTCACGAAGCGTAAAACAGGAAAATGCAGGGTAAAGGTTAATCTTCCTGTCGTTTTTTCCTGGCGGCTGCCTGTTCTGCCAGCGTTTGCTCGTATAGCGCGTTCAGGTTGCGCTGGTGGAGTTCCTCGGCCAGGCCGCCCAGATAGACGCGGCTTTTGCCGCAGCTTTCGATGTGCATTTCGTCCATGTATTCCTGGGGGGCGCGCCGGCGCACAGCCGCCTTTGTCACCTTGCGGATGTTGATGAGATAATTCAAATTTTCTTTCACGGCCGCCTCGATCTCGCCGCGCAGGATGATATCGCCGTGACCCTGGACGATATTCTCCAATCCCATGCGGCCAATGCGCTTGATGGAGGCGGTGATGTCGTCGGCGTCACCGTCAA
>MNXK01000147.1 GCA_001872165.1 Anaerolineae bacterium CG2_30_58_95 | reverse complement strand
GATGGCGTCATCCGGGGCAAGATCGCCGAAATCCAAGAGTTGACGAAAACCCTGATCACGCAGGTCAGCGCGCTGTCGGTCGAACTGCGCCCCAGGGTGCTGGACGATCTGGGATTGATTCCCGGCTTGCTCTCCCTCTTCAATCGTTTTTCCACGCAGACAGGCGTCGAGATAGATTTCAAGCATACCGGCATGGAGCGAAAACGGCTTGCGCCGGAGATCGAGATCAGCGCTTACCGCATCATCCAGGAGGCGCTCACCAACGTCGTCCGTCACGCCGGCGTCAAGACGGCCAGCGTCCGTCTCCAGGTGGAGGGGGACGTCCTGTGGATCCAGGTTCAGGATGAAGGCAAGGGTTTCGATCTCCAACAGGCGATGAACGCCGAGGATTCGATGGGTCTGCTCAATATGATGGAACGCGCCGAGCAGGTCGGCGGCCATCTCGCCATCCAGGCAGCCCCTGGAGAAGGTACCATTATTAACTGCCGGCTGCCTTTGGCTGGAAACCACGTCGAAAGGAGGGAGAGTGAACGCGACGAAGATCGTCCTGGCCGATGATCACCAAGTGGTGCGCCTGGGCCTGCGAACCCTGCTGGAATCCGCCCCCGGGTTCCAGGTGGTGGGCGAGGCCGGGGATGGCCTGGAAGCCATTCGGCTGGCGGAGCAGTTATCCCCGGATGTCGTCATCCTGGATCTGCTGATGCCGCGCCTGAACGGCATCGAAGCGGCGCGGCAGATCCACGCACGATTTCCGCACATGCGTATCGTGATCCTTTCCATGTTCGACAGTGAGGCTTATGTCGTCGAGGCGTTGAGCACCGGCGCAAGCGCCTACGTGCTCAAGGGATCCACCACCGAGGAGCTGGTGGCTGCCGTGCGGGAAGCGCTCGCCGGGAAACGTTACCTGAGTCCATCCCTCTCTGAGCGAGCCATCGAGGCTTACATTCGCTACGTTCAGTCTGCCAAAGTTGGGGATTTGGATGTGGTGGAAACCCTGACCCCGCGCGAGCGTGAAGTGCTGCACCTGGCCGCCCAGGGATGCACCAATGCAGAAATCGCCAAGAGGCTTTCGATCAGCGCCCGCACGGTGGAGACGCATCGCGCCCAAATGATGCGCAAGTTGGGGCTTCACTCTCATGTGGATTTGGCCCGTTTTGCCCTGGAGCGCGGTATTTTGCCCAGGTAAATCCGTGTTAGACCGACTGCTTGTTTTTGCATCGAATTTTCACGAATTTCTCTAAAAAACCCGTTCAATTCGGGTAATTCGATGCAGATATCTTATTGCGGGTAATGTCTTCTATAATTCAGTACAACTACGCCAGTTCAATTCCGTAGGTATACGGATAGGAACAAAAGCAGAAAAAGTGTATGTTGAAGGGGGCTGTGTTTCTGTCTTTGATCTGAGGCTACCCGGCAGGAGTTGATTCGTGGCCAAACCCAAACCCGTATCCATGCTCATCATTGACGATAATGAAAATTTCCTAAAAACCATTTCAGCGTACCTGGTGGAACACCACGCCGGGGAAATCCACGTTCTGGGTACAGCCAGAAGCGGCCGGGAGGGGATCAATCTGGCGATACAGCTTCGCCCGCAAGTTGTGCTGCTGGATTTGAAGATGCCGGAAATGCACGGCTTCGACGTCATTCCCTTGCTTCGCCAGGCGCTTCCCGAAATTCGGATCGTCACAACGACGCTCTTGCCCCTCGAAGTTTTCGAACAATCGGGTGAGATTTATCGGCAGGCGAATGCTTCAGCCGGCGCGGATGCCTTCATCCCCAAACATAATCTGACCATAGACTTGGTGCCCGCCATCCTGGAGTTGGTGGAGTCCACCCCTGGGAGATCGAGCCATGAATAAACAAACCAAACCCGCCCGCCGCACACCAAAAGCAGCAAATCCTGTGCCAGAAGAAACGCCCTCCCCGGCGGCGGAAGCGGCGGGCGAGGCGAGCCGCCTCTTCCCTATCGTCGGCATCGGCGCCTCGGCTGGAGGGCTGGAGGCGCTGGAATTGTTCCTCGCCAACGTGCCAGCAGACAGCGGCATGGCGTTTGTGATCGTCCAACACCTGGACCCAACGCACAAGGCCATAATAGTGGAACTGCTCCAGCGCGGCACAGCCATGCATGTTTTTCAAGTCAAGGATCGGACGCGGGTCGAAGCGAACTGCGTATATGTCATTCCGCCCAACAAGGACATGTCCATCCTGCACGGCGTGCTGCATCTGCTCGACCCGGTGGCGCCGCGCGGCCTGCGCCTGCCGATTGATTTCTTCTTCCGCGCCCTGGCCGATGACCAGCAGGAACACAGCATCGGCGTGATCCTTTCAGGCATGGGCTCGGACGGCACGCTGGGCTTGCGCGCCATCAAGGAAAAAGCGGGCGTGGTCTTTGTGCAGGAACCGGCCTCCGCCAAATTCGACGGCATGCCGCGCAGCGCCATTGACGCCGGACTGGCGGATGTGGTCGCCCCGGTGGAGGTACTGCCGGGCAAGATCAGCGCCTATCTCCAGCACGCGCCGCTCATCACCAAACCCGGACGCTCCGATGAATACGTTGCCCAGAGCGCCCTTGAAAAAGTGGTGATCTTATTGCGCAGTCAAACGGGCCACGACTTTTCGCTGTACAAAAAGACCACGGTCTATCGCCGCATCGAGCGGCGCATGGGATTGCACCAAATTGACAAGATCGCCAACTATGTGCGCTTCCTGCAGGAGAATCCGCAAGAAGTGGAATTGCTATTCCGCGAGTTGTTGATCGGGGTGACGAGTTTTTTCCGCGACCCGGAAGCGTGGGAACAGTTGAAAGCTGAAGCCTTGCCCGCACTGTTGGCTGGGGGCGCTGCGAATCAGGCATTGCGGGTGTGGGTTCCTGCCTGCGCCACCGGCGAGGAAGCCTATTCCCTGGCGATCGTCTTCAAAGAGACGCTGGAAGCGCAGAATTCGCGCGAACCTGCCAAAAATATCACCCTGCAAGTTTTCGCCACCGATCTGGATCAGCACGCCATCGAGAAGGCGCGCGAGGGCGTGTTCCCGGCCAATATCGCCGCCGATGTTCCGGCGAAGCGGCTGGACCGCTTCTTCGTCAAGGTGGAGCGCGGCTATCAGGTGGCAAAATCCATCCGTGAGATGGTCATCTTTGCCCCGCAGAACATCATCATGGATCCCCCCTTTACCAAACTCGACCTGCTGAGTTGCCGCAACCTGCTCATCTATCTGACGCCGGAATTGCAAAAGAAACTTCTCCCGCTCTTTCATTACAGTCTCAACCCGGGCGGCTTTTTATTCTTGGGGAATGCGGAGACCGTTGGTACCTTTGACAACTTGTTCGCGCCGCTGGGTGGAAAAACACGATTGTACCGGCGGCTGGAATCTCCCCTGACTACGGAGCCGATCGAGTTCCCGGCAACCTTCGTCGCCGCCCAGCCCAGCGCGCCAGCCAGGCCGCAGAAACCAACAACCAACCTGCAGACGCTGGCCGATCAACTGCTCTTGCAGACGTATTCCCCGGCGGCGGTACTGACCAACGACAAAGGCGACATTCTCTACATCAGCGGGCGCACGGGAAAATATTTGGAACCCGCGGCTGGCAAAGCCAACTGGAACATCTTTGCCATGGCGCGCGAAGGTCTGCGTTACGAACTGACGGCCGCTTTCCAAAGAGCGCTGCGCCCCGTGCCCCGTGCTGAAACCGGGACTGTTTCGCTGGAACCGGGACTACCTAGCCAAAAAGAGACCGTCACGCTCAAGAATATAGTGGTTGGCACGGACGGCGGAAAGCAGGCCGTGAATGTCACCATCCAGCCTCTCAGTGAACCAAACGTCTTGCACGGAATGGTGATGATCGTCTTTACCGACGTGGCGGCGGCGCCCGAGGTAAAAGCGACCGGCAAGCCGCGCCGGGATAATGCGCACGCGAAGGAACTGGAGCAGGAACTCGAACACGCCCGTCAGGAAGTGCAGAGCTTGCGCGAAGAGATGCAGTCCTCGCAAGAGGAACTCAAATCTGCCAATGAGGAATTGCAATCCACCAACGAGGAACTGCAGTCCACCAACGAAGAGTTAACCACTTCAAAGGAAGAGATGCAGTCCATGAACGAAGAACTGCATACGGTCAACCAGGAACTGCAAAACAGGCTGGATGACCTCTCGCGCACGAACAACGACATGAAGAATCTGCTGGACAGCACCGACATCGCCACCCTGTTTCTGGATAACAGCCTGTGCGTGCGGCGCTTCACCAGCGAGACGAGCAAGATCACCAAGTTGATCCCTGGCGACGTAGGGCGGCCGATCACCGATATCGCCTCGGCTTTGCTCTACCCCGAACTGGCCGATGACGCGCGCCAAGTCCTGCGCACGCTGATCAAAGTGGAGAGACAGATTCCCACCCCCGACGGGAATTGGTTCGCGGCGCACATCCTGCCGTACCGCACGCTGGAGAATATGATTGACGGGGTAGTGATCACCTTTACAGATATTACCGTTTCCAAGAAGTTGGAGGCGGAGCTACGCGCCACCGAAGCGCGCTTGCGCGAGATGCTGGATGAGAAATAGTGAACAGTGAGCAGTGAACAGTAATCAGTAACTGACATCTGATGATTGCCTACCATAAGAGGAGGGCGCTATGAAAGAAAACAGCAAACAGACCGAATCCGCTGAACTGCGCCGCCAGGCGGAAGCAAAGTTGAGCAAGCGCAAGAAGAAAACCGCGCCTCCTCCGGCGACGGAGTCCGACACCCAGCGCCTCGCCCACGAACTGCAAGTGCATCAGATCGAACTGGAGATGCAGAATGAGGAACTGCTGCAATCACGCGCACAAGTGGAGGCGGGACTGCGCCAGTACACCGACCTGTACGACTTTGCCCCCACAGGTTATTTTACGTTGGCGCGTGACGGCGCGATCCATCAGGTCAATCTGGCCGGGGCGAACCTGCTGGGGGTGGAGCGCGGCAAACTGATCAAGCGGCGCTTCGGTGTATTTGTTTCCGCACAGTCGCGTCCCGCCTTCAGCGCCTTCCTTGAGAAAGTATTCTCAACAAGCGGGAGCAAAGCAGCCTGCGAAATCGCGCTCCTGAAAGACGGGCATGAACCACTTTGGGCGCACATCGAAGTAATCTGCCCCGAGGATGGGCAGGAATGCCGCGCTGTGGTGGTGGACATCACCGAGCGCAAGCGCGCCGAGGAAGCGCTGCGCGAGAGCGAGGAACGGTGGCATTTTATTTCCCAAGCCACTTACGAAGGGATTGTAGTACACGAACAGGGCACCATCGTGGATGTGAGCGAGACCGGCGCGCGCATGGTGGGGTACACGCGGGAGGAATTGATCGGCAAGAGCATTCTCATCTTTATTCATCCCGACTCTGTTGAAACTGTTCTTAAAAATGTGAGCAGCGGCGCAGAGTCGCCAATCGAAGCCATTGGCTTGCGCAAGGACGGCACAACCTTCCATTGTGAACTGAGAGGCCGTAATCTGACTTTCCAGGACAGGCCGGTGCGAGTGGTAGTGGTGCGCGACATCACCGAGCGCAAGCAGGCGGAAGAGCAACTGGCTGCTTCCGAGGCCGAACTGCGCGCCCTGTTCGCCGGCATGACAGACGTGGTCATCGTTTACGACGCAGACGGTCGCTACATCAAGATCGCCCCGACCAATCCCATCAACCTTTACCGCCCGCCGGATGACATGCTGGGTAAAACCGTGCATGATATTCTCCCGAAGGAACAGGCCGACTACACTGTCGCCAAAATCGGCGAGGCCTTACAGACAGGCCAGGTTGTCACTGGCGAGTATGCCCTGCAAATCGGCGGCAAGGAGAGATGGTTCGCCGGCAGCGCCTCGCGGCTCTCGGAAAACACCGCCGTCTGGGTGGCGCACGACATCACCACGCGTAAGCGGGCGGAAGAACAGATCCAAAGCCAGGTGGAAACCCTGGGCGCGCTCTACGATCTCTCGCGCACGTTGTCAGAGATGGAGGATTTCAACGCCATCCTCGATCGGGTAACCCGCTGCGCAGTCGAGAGCACACATGTCACCTTTGCCCGCGTTCTGCTCCTGGAGCAGGATGATCTCGTCGCGCGGGCAGCTTTTCCCGTCCGCGTGCTCGACCACGCTCTGCAGGTGGGGCAGCGCGAGCCGCTGGCAGACCATCCCACTTGCCAACGCGTTTTGGACGAAAATACCCCGCTGGTAATTCAAGCCGGCAGCCCGGAAGCGGGCGATTGTGCGTCCTTTTTCCTCGGCATCGCCCAAACCCTGTGCATCATCCCGCTCCATGTCCACGAACATCCCTTCGGACTTCTGATGTTGGGCGAGGCGCGCGATCCGGCGCGCGAGCCGTTCACTACGGAAAAACTCCACCTGGCCCGCAGTATTGGTGATCAAACCATCAGCACGTTCCACCGCGCCGCGCTGCATGAGCAGACCGAGAAACAGGTGCAGCGTCTCGCCGCCCTGCGCGAGATAGACATGGCCATCAGTTCCAGTTTCGACCTGCGCGTCACGCTGAGCATCGTGCTCAATCAAATTCTCATGCAACTGAAAGTGGATGCCGCCGACGTGCTGTTGCTCAACCCGTTCCTGCAGAGCCTGGATTACACCGCCGGGCAAGGCTTCCGCACGCCGGGCATCACCCATTCCCATTTGCGTTTGAGCGAAGGATTTGCCGGAAAGGCAGCCTTGGAACATAGGCTTCTTCATATCCCTGACCTTACACAGGAAAGCGGTTTTGTGCGGCTGCCATTGCTGGCCGGAGAGAATTTTATCGGCTATTACGCCGTTCCGCTCGTCGCCAAAGGACAGGTCAAGGGTGTGCTGGAGGTCTTCCACCGCGCCCCATTGAATAACATCGGAGGAGAGTGGCAGGGATTTCTCGAAACGCTGGCAGGACAGGCGGCCATTGCCATTGATAATGCTCAACTCTTCGATGGCTTGCAACGCTCCAACACCGAACTGGTGCTTGCCTACGATTCCACCCTGGAAGGCTGGGCCAAGGCGCTGGAATTACGTGACGAGGAGACCGAAGGCCATGCCCAGCGCGTCGCCGAGATGACCGTGAAACTGGCGCGCGCCATGAAAATAAGCGAGGCCGAATTGGTGCACGTCCGCCGCGGCGCCCTCCTGCACGACATCGGCAAGATGGGCGTGCCAGACGAAATCTTGCGCAAGCCGGGTCCTCTGAGCGATGAAGAGTGGGTAGTGATGCGCAAACATCCGGTTTATGCTTACGAGATGCTCTCTCCCATCACCTATTTGCGCCCAGCGCTGGACATCCCCTACTGCCATCACGAGAAATGGGACGGCAGCGGCTACCCGCGCAAGCTGCAAGGCGAGCAAATCCCGCTGGCGGCGCGCCTGTTTGCCGTGGTGGACGTGTGGGACGCCCTGAACTCCGACCGTCCCTATCGCAAAGCCTGGTCGAAGGTGAAAGCCCTGGAATACATCCGTGAGCAATCCGGTCAACACTTCGACCCGCAGGTGGTGGAAGCGTTCTTACAAATGGCGGATAGCAGATAGCAGATGGCCGATGGCTGATAGCAGATGGCAGATGGCAGATGGCAGATGGCAGATGGCAGATGGCAGATGGCAGATGGCTGATAGCGGATGGCGGATGGCGAATGGAGGCGGAAGATGGCGTTTCGGTTTGAGAGTTTGGAAATTTGGCATAAGGCGAGGGCGTATGCAACGAAAGTCTACGCGTTGACGGCGAAATTCCCCCGCCATGAGGATTACGGTTTGAGATCGCAGTTGAACCGGGCTGTGAATTCCATCGGCTTGAATATTGCCGAGGGGTCGGCAAAAGGCAGCCACAAAGCCTTCGACTACCATCTGGAGATCAACCTCGGCTCGACATTCGAAGTGGTGGGAGCCTCTTTTCTATCCTTCGACAGGGGGTATATTACTGAGGATGAGCGACAAGAATTATATGCCGATGGCGAGCGTCTCGCCAAAAGCATCAACGCCTTCCGCAAAACACTTCATTAGCAGATGGCTGATGGCTGATGGCTGATGGCAGATAGCAGATGGCCGATGGCAGATGGCAAAAGGCAAATAGCCATACGCCATATGCCATTCGCCATTTGCCATTCGCTATCCGCCATTCGCCATACGCTATAAGCCATCTGCCAGTTGGCCTCATTCCACATATATCGGGTATCTTAATCTATTTGCTCGCGCGCCGCTGTCTCTACAATCTGGCGATGAATATCATTGGAGAGAGATGTGAATTCGGAATTTTGTTCGCCTGTATCGTAGTTTTCGACGATCAGTACAGAAGCATCCCGGCTGAGCAAAATAGTATGCCAGGCGTTACGCTTGATATTGTAAACCTTGCCCGGTTCCATTGTCTGCATCGAGATTCCATCCACCTGTAAACCATTGCCGCCGATAATCAGTACCCCTCTCCCTTTCATAAGCACAAAAACCTCATCCGTTTCTGTGTGGCGTTCCATCGTACTGATATTATCGGGGTGAATATTGTCCAAATAACGCAGGATGCCAACGCGCCAATTGCTATAAGTAACAAGCGGTTTGAAACCATCACCATCATAATCCCGGATTTGAAGCAAATTTTCGTCCATATAGCCTCCGCGTTATTTGCCGAGCCAGACTTCCACCTCATGTTCGTCCCCGGGAATATCCAGTGGAATAAGATTACCAGAGATATCCCTCCCGTCTATGGTCATCTTGACGACGCCTTTGCAGACACGCTGCGGATTATGAACGTAGATGCGGTATGTTCGGGACCTGAACCTGCGTACCGCTTCGAAGCCGCTCCACGCGGACGGGATTACTGGCGCCACCTGCAGGCCGTCGTAGGTGGGGCGGATGCCTAGTATCCACTGTGTGATGGCAACGAAATTCCAGGCCGCACAGCCTGTCAGCCAGGAATTCTTTGCTTCGCCTGGGGTCGGGGCGTCGCGCCCGGCGATCATCTGAGCGTAGATATATGGTTCGCAACGGTGCACCTCGCTCAAGCTTTCCCGCACCGACGGATTGATGCGCAGGTAATAATCGTGAGCTCGGTCGCCGCGCCCGACCTTTGCCTCGGCGATCATGATCCACGGGTTGGTGTGGCAGAAAACGCCCGCGTTCTCTTTGTATCCGGGCGGATAAGAGGAGATTTCACCCAGGTGCAGATAATAGCGACTATATGCTGGTTGATGTAGGACAATACCATGCGGTGTTGCCAACCGGGCTGCGACCGAATCAAGGGCTTGCTCGGCGCGCCCGTCGTCCACGCCCAGGCCAGCCATCACGCATATTCCCTGTGGCTCGATGAAGATCTGTCCTTCCTCGCATTCCTTCGAGCCTACTAGCCTACCCGAGTCGTCATAGGCGCGGCGGAACCACTCGCCGTCCCAGCCTGCCGTCCAGATGGTGTTTTCCATTTTCACGGCGGCTTCGAGATAGAATGTCGAAGGTCGAAGGTCGAAAGTCAGATTGACCTTTGACCTTTGACTTTCGACCCGCCTGGCGAGTTCTGCCATTTCCTTCACCGCCAGCACAAACAACCCGGCGATGAATACGCTCTCGGCGACTTTGCCATCCTTGTTGGTCGTGGTTTGGAAAGACTGGCCAGGTGTCTCAGAGAAGCAGTTCAGGTTCAGGCAGTCGTTCCAATCAGCGCGGCCGATCAGCGGAAGGTCGTGCGGGCCGAGGCGGTCAAGCGTGTAGTGGATCGAGCGCTGCAAGTGCTCGTAAAGCGGCGCTTCCGTGCCGGGCTGGTTATCATACGGGATGAGTTCGTTGAGAATTCCCCAGTCGCCTGTCTCTTTGATGTACGCGGCCACTGATAAGACCAGCCACAGCGGGTCATCGTTGAAGCCAGAGCCTATGTCATTATTGCCGCGTTTGGTCATTGGCTGATACTGGTGATACGCGCCGCCGCTCTCGAGCTGTGTCGCAGACAGTTCCAGGATTCTATCCCGTGCCCTTTCCGGGATCAGGTGTACGAATCCGAGCAGATCCTGGTTTGAGTCGCGGAAGCCCATACCTCGCCCGACGCCGCTCTCAAAATAAGAAGCTGAGCGTGAGATATTGAACGTGATCATCACCTGATACGCGTTCCAGATGTTCACCATGCGGTTGGTGTGTTCGTCAGGCGTGGTCACCTGCATTTTGTTTAGCAGTTCATCCCAGTGTGCCCTTAATGCCTGAAAAGCATT
>MNXK01000155.1 GCA_001872165.1 Anaerolineae bacterium CG2_30_58_95 | reverse complement strand
GCCGCCGGTGCGTGCCGCCCGGTTGACGATCTCCTCGCTCAAAACCCGAAAGTTGTTACTGTTATCCGCATCCTTCTCGCGGACGATTTCAAGCGCGCCAGCCCAGCCGCGCCGGATGCCGATGACCTGATAGCCCTCCCGCAAAGCACGGATCGTCACCGCCCGGATGGCTGGATTCAGTCCCGGTACGTCGCCGCCGCCGGTAAGGATCGCAATCACACCTGGTTTTTTCTTCGCCATAACTACCTCCTGAGTTGGAAAAGACCTGACAGGTTTCCAAAGTTGCTTTTGCGGGCTGATTCTCGTGCCATTGTAAGCCGTTTTGCCGGTAAAGCGCCTGATGAAACCTGTCAGATCTGACACGTCAACTGTGAAATGAAACACACCCAAACGGTTTCGCCAGATTATACCGCAATGCACTAATCTGCTACCGCCGCCACAGGTTGCGCCCGGTGAGCAAGAAATCCTTCCACCCCGAAAATGATCAACGCCATCCAAACGATGCCAAAACCGATCAACTGCGTATGGGTAAAGGGTTCTTTGTAAACCAGTACGCCGAGCAAGAATTGCAGCGTTGGGGCGATGTATTGCAGGATGCCGACCAGCGAAAGGGGGATGCGCCGCGCTGCCGAGGCAAACATCAGCAGCGGAATGGTCGTCACCAACCCCGCGCCGGCCAGCAGCAAATCGGACCTCGCGCCGGCGTGCAAAAAAGCCCCCTGACCGGCTGCATTGGCAACCAAAAGATACGCCAGCGCGGGCAGGAACAGGATGCCCGTCTCCAGCGTCAGGCCGTAGAGCGAACTGAGCGGCGCGACCTTCTTGATCAACCCGTATAAACCAAAGGAAAACGCCAGGGTCAGGGCGATCCAGGGCAGCGCGCCATAGGCGAAGGTCAGGTAGAGCACGCCGGCTGTCGCCATTCCAATGGGAACCCATTGCCAGGCGCGCAGACGCTCACGTAAAAAAAGGACGCCCATCAGCACACTGAGCAGCGGATTGATGAAATAGCCCAGGCTGGTCTCGACGATGAAACCGGCGTTGACCGCCCAGACGTAGGTCAGCCAGTTGACGCCGATGAGCACGGCGGCGATGAGATAGATGCGCAGCACGCGGCGGTTCAGCGCGGCGGCGCGGAAGGCCTGCCATTGCCGGGTGGCAAGGATGACGGCCAATAACAGCAAAAACGACCAGCCGATGCGGTGACTGAGCAATTGCAGCGCCGGAACTTGATGCAGCCACTTCCAGTAAATGGGGAACAGCCCCCAGACAGCATATGCGCCGACCGCGTACCAGATACCTTTGTTCATGTGTCTCCTTGATCTCGCTTTCTGGTTACCAGTGGTGGACTTTTTCAATTATGAAGACTGCCCAATCTACCACGGTACGATGAGGTTGATGTAGTTGGTGAGGTCTGGAGCATCCAGGCCGCTATTATAGTTGCTATTTGACATTTCAATGCAAGGTTGCTTTTCCGTACGAAACCGGCTGGCTCAAGAACCTAACCCCCCGGCACCTTTCCTACCGGGGAAGGGGAGAAGCCTTCAAGGATGAAAGGGGCGTACTCACCTTTCTCTCCCTTTTTAAGGGAGAGAAGGGGGTTGGGGGGATGAGAGGGGTCTGGAAGTCGTCGAGGGTGATAGAATATGTTCAGAACGAAATTTAGATCACCGGAGTTTGGATGGAAGCATCCCGGCTGCGCGCCCGTTACCGGCGCATCATGGCTTTCTTTGCGCGTACTACGATCAGCTTCATCTTTTGGGAGCTTGTCCTGACGCGCCTGGGCTTACGGCGACTGACCCGTCGGACGCGCCCCGCCCGCTATCACAACACGGCGGCCCAATTCCGCGCCCTGGCCATTCGCATGGGCGGGGTGATGATCAAGGTTGGCCAGTTCCTCTCCTCGCGGCTGGACGTGCTGCCTCCGGAAATCACCGACGAGCTTTCGGGCTTGCAAGACGAGGTGCCGCCCGAAGATTTTCAGGATATCCGCCGTATTGCCGAAGCTGAACTTGGGGCAAGCCTGGAGGAGAAATTCGAATTCTTCGATCCGGCGCCAATGGCGGCGGCCTCTCTCGGGCAGGTCCATCGCGCCCGCCTGTGTCAGCGCGATTCCGAATCGCAGCCGTTTTGCGACGTGGTGCTCAAGGTGCAGCGTCCGTATATCGAACAGTTGATCGAGGTTGACCTTTCGGCCCTGCGCCGGGTGGGGGGTTGGCTGGAAAAATACCGTCCCATCCGCGAGCGGGTGGATGTGCGTGCGCTGATTGGGGAATTTGCCGCCACCATTCACGAGGAAATAGATTACCTGGCGGAGGGACGCAACGCGGAGACCTTTGGCGCCAACTTCGAGGATCATCCGCGCGTGCACGTGCCGCGCGTGGTCTGGGATCACACCACACGCCGCGTCCTGACCCTCGAGGATGTTTTTGCCATCAAGATCACCGACTACGAGGCAATCAGCGCGGCCGGCATTGACCGGGGCGAGGTCGCACGCCAGTTGCTGGATACCTATCTGAAGCAGATCTTCGAGGACGGTTTCGTCCACGCCGACCCGCATCCGGGCAACCTGTTCGTGACGCCGCTGCGCGCTCGAACCGAGGATGGAAAAACCGATTGGAAGCTGACCTTCGTGGATTTTGGCATGGTCGCACGCGTTCCGGCCAACCTGCGCGACGGTCTGCGCGAGCTGGTCATCGGTGTGGGTACGCGTGATGCGGCCCGCCTGGTGCGCGCTTACCAGACGCTGGACATATTGTTGCCCAGCGCGGACTTGAAGCTGATCGAGCAGGCCGAAGCCAAGATGTTCGCGCTGTTCTGGGGCAAGTCCATGAGCGAGCTGCGCCAGATCAGCCACAAGGATATGCACCGCTTTGCTTACCAGTTCCGCGAGCTGATGTACAGTATGCCGTTCCAGCTTCCACAGAACCTGCTCATGTTGGGGCGCACGGTTGCGATTCTCTCCGGCATGTGTACCGGCCTGGACGCGGACTTCAACCTGTGGACCCAGCTTGCGCCGTATGCGCAGAAGCTGGTGACCGAGGAGGCGGGTTCCAACTGGCGGGTCTGGCTGGACGAGGCGGGCGAAGTGCTGAAAACGCTGATCGCCATCCCCTCGCAGGCCGGGCGAGTGTTGGCCCAAATGGAGCGCGGCGACCTGCTCATGCAAGCGCCTCAGATCAATCGGCAGCTTACTTATCTGGAGAAGGCGATCTACCGCTTGATCGGCAGCCTTCTATTCGTCTCGCTGATGCTGGGGGGTGTGCTGCTCTATAACGCTGGGAATGGCTTGTTCGCTGGTATCCTGCTGGCGTTGTCCGTATTTGCCCTCTTCTGGACGATATTCTTCGCACGCGGGCACGGGTAGATCGAAAAAGGAACCCGTTTTCCTCAAGAAAACGGGTTCCTTACATATGTAGCAGCCAATCGCGAATGCGTCCTCTACAAATCCTTTATCATCCGCTCGTATTCATCATGGGTACCGATCCAGACCCACATGAAGTCTGCGCCATCTTTTACCGCAATTGCTCTATGACTGCTTCCAACTCGAACTGACCAAACCCTCCCAACTTTCTTGAAATGCAGGGAGGAATGCGATGGATCCTTCTTCAGCAACTCGAAGTTCTTCTCTGCCGTATTTTGAACGGCTTCCGGGAGGTTATCGAAGCATCTCCAAAAACGGCGCGTTGTCCGATGCAATTAGAGTTCCTTCAATCGCCCCATAACTTTCTCCTCGAAGGCGTCTTTAATGAGAAAATCTAGCTTTCCGGCTTCCGAATCTTCCTCTATCTGCTTATCCCATTGCTGCCAGTCCCTCTCTGAAAACCACTGCCGCAAGCGAGCATATTCTTCCCAAGGGAGAGATTCGATTGCGATCTGAATTTCCTGTACCTTGGTCATTTTTGTCTCCAAGTTTGTATGGTTGCTATACCGCTTTAGCTTTCTTCTCGCCCTCTTCCATCCTGTTGATGGCGGTGTCAAGCATGCTGCGCCAGGCGAGCAGCATCTCCTTGCGCGCCTTGCGGCGGTGTTCCATGAATTCGGGCGGGAACAGCGCCTCGAAGCTGGCGTGCATCTCTTGATGGGCGGC
>MNXK01000069.1 GCA_001872165.1 Anaerolineae bacterium CG2_30_58_95 | reverse complement strand
TGATCGCTTACCTTAGCAGCTCCTCCGCCTTCGTATACGCGTCCAGCGCGTCTTGCAACTGGTTGGCGCGATTGTAGGCATCGCCCAACGTCTGCCAGAGGATGATATCCACCGGGTAGGTGTAGACCGCTTCACGCAGGTCGTGGATGACCTCATCCAACAAGCGTCCTTTTTTGATCAACTTCGCAAACCCAGCCATCGCCTCGTCCAGTTTTCCGCGCTTGAGGGTCAACTGCGCATCGAGCAATAACTCGGCATCTTTATCCTGGCCTGGCGCGGGAGGCAACGCACCCTGTAATTCTGCCGCGGGTGCAGGCTCCGCCGCTCTCAGAGCAGGCGCGGTCGGTTCGGTGGGAGGCGGCGCGGGTTCTTCTGACTCGAGCGCAATCGGTTTCGTCGCCGGCTGCACCGACACAGGCTCAGGTTCAACGGCAAAACTGACCGGTTCAGGTGCAAGCGGCTCTACCTTTTCGGCCGGCAGCCACTCCTCGGGGGCAGTCGGCGTCAGCGCCGCAGCGGCAGGGATGTTCTCGTCCGCAAAGGGGACCGCCGCTCCCGCCTCCTCGACAGCTTCCTGCTCTTGCAGCGCGGGCGTCTGCGCAGGGAGGCTTTCCGGCGTCTCTGCCGGCGTGCGCAGCCATTCGGGAAGCTCCTCTTCCTTCGAGGGTTCAGCCGCCGAGGCAGGCTGGGCGACGGCCTTCAACCAATCTGGCAATTCTTCACCGGCTGGCAGCGTCGGCTGGCTTCGAGGAGCCGGGGGAGTTTTTTCCTTCATTTCAGAAGCCTCGAGGTCCTTCAACCACGTAGTAACATCCCCTTCCGTGGAAGCAGGCAACGCTGCGGCAGGTCCTCCTTCCTGGCCCGCTTCCGGCGCGGCTTCAGGTTGCGCTGCGGGCCTGGCGCTTTCTTCCGCCGTCAGGTTATCCAGCCAGTTCAGCGTCGCCTCCTCCATGAAAGGTGTCGCAGGGGACTCTAGCGTGAGTCCAGAGGGGACAGGCTCTTCCAACGTGGGAACCGCTATCCCTCCTTCCGGCATTTCGGGTAGAGAGGCCGCTTCGGCGGGTTCCTGTAAAGTGGTTGCACTCTCGGCAACCAAAGCGGAGGGCAGCATTTCTTCCGCCTCCGGCTCGATCCCAGCCGCTTCGACAGGTTTCCCGGCCATCTCCTGGCGCACCCACTCAGGCGGGGTTTCAAGACGTTCTTCGGGTCTGGTCAGCAATTCTTCGGGCCTGGCGCCCTGCTTCGCAGCCAGGTTTTCCAACCAGGCCAGGGCTGCATCCTGGTCGCCAGCGGATGGAAGCCCGGGGCTGGCAGTCGCAGTTTCGGGCGCAGGTGGCTTTTGTTCGGCGAATACCGGCGCGGCGGGTTCCGCCTCCGCAAATGGAGCCGCTGGCTCTTTCTCCGCCTCGACGCCTTTCATCCACTTCGGCTGTGTGTCGCCGATCTCTTCGTAAGCCGCTCCCGCCCTGACGCCCTCGAACGGAGGCTTTGGCCCCGCGTCTTTATTCTTTGTCGCCTGCTCCCCTTCGGCAGGCATTTCATCGAAGGGTGTCACTGCCGGAGCGGATTCCTCCGCAGCCAATGGGGTTTGCGCAAGCTCTGGAGCCTCCGCCTGGGCGGCTGCTCCTTCGGGAGCCATTTCCTTCAGCCAATCGGGAATATCCGCCTGGGCGATCGGCTCGGCGGGTTGCGGTTGCTCGGTAAACGCCGACGGACCTTCTTTCGCCTCGCCGGTAGCTTCCTGCCAACCGGCGGAGCGCAGCCAATCCGGGATGGCGCTCTCGCCCTGGGCGGCTCCGGGCGCAGCAGGCGCAGGAGGCTCGAACGAAACCGGCGGTTGCCCCTGCTCAGTTCGCTGGGGTTGTGGGGCAGGTTTCGCAGGTGGGACTTTCGCAGGTATGGCTCCCGCAAGCGGCCCTGTTCCCAGTTTGATGCCCAGCGAAGAGGCCCAAGTGGGTTGAACCGCTTCCGGCTTCTCGCCAGGCTGGTAATCCAGGCGTTCCAGGGTGACCACCGAATCGGCCACCTGATCGGATCGAAAAACCGAGTCTTTCACGAAAGCCGAATACGGATCCAACTGCTCCAGGCGTTGACGGTAAACCTGGGCATCCTCGGCGCGACCCGTCCCGGGCAGGATGTCCACCAAAACACGCAAAGCATCCAGGCAATAGGGATATTTTTTCAAAAGGGTCATGGACATCTCGGCGGCTTCCACCTTTTGCCCGGCACGGTAATAAGCGCACGCCAACATCACCTGCAAATCGGCGCGACTGGCGTCCTCGGCCATCACGGAGCGGATCTCTACGATCGCTTGATTATAGAGTTCGCCCTGGCTGTACATGTTCGCCAGCGCGTCGCGCGTCAGGCGCACCTTCGGCGGCTCGATGCCATCCCGCCGTCCGTACAGGCGCTTCAATTCGCCCTGGATGGCCGGATTCGAGGGCTGGATCTCGAAGGCGCGCTCCATGTGCCAGATCGCATCGTCTACTTTGCCTTCGTCATCGCGGATGATGCTCATCCCCACATGAGCCACGAAGTCATCCGGCGCCGCCATCAAGACGCGCAGGAAGATATCCGCCGCGTCGGCGTAATGGCGAACCTCCAGGAATGCTTTCCCCAGCAACTGGTACGTTTCGACGCACATCGGGAAAGTTTTCAAGATATGCTGGCAATGGGCAATGGCCTCGTCAATACGCCCGCCCTCGACCAGGCTTTCGATTTCACGGTTATAGATACGCAGGGATACGTTCGTCATGGCGCACTCCTTTTATTAGTATGCACCATTATTAATGTTAATGCAAGCCTTTTTCGCCTGGTTATCATAATGGTAGGTGACTGCCCTACCATAAAAGATAGGCAATGGTGCAACCGATTCATCGCTCCAGAGGTGAGCGTTCGAGAGACGTTCGCGGACTTCGGCCTGTCGCGCCGGATCATTGGCATGGATGGTGAACAGCGGCTGGCCTTGGACGATGAAATCACCAACTTTATGATGGATGAGGATGCCGACCGCGTGGTCAATCGGATCGCCTTTTTTGGCCCGACCTGCGCCGAGCGTCACCGCCGCCTCGCCTACGATGCGGGCGTGGACCTGGGCCAGGTACCCGCTGCGAGGGGCTTTTACCAGCTCGACGAGCCGCGCCTGCGGCAATTTATCGGGATTGTCCACGTAGGACACGTCCCCGCCCTGGGCCAAGACCAGCGCGCGGAATTTTTGGTACGCAGACCCATCGTCCAGGGCGCGTTCCGCCAGAGCGCGGCCTGAAGCCAGGTTTGGGGCAATGCCTCCCAACGTCAACATGTGGGCCGAAAAGGTCAGGCAATGCTCACGGAAATCCTGGGGGCCGCCTCCGTGAAGAGTCTCGATTGCCTCACGGACTTCCAAAGCGTTACCCACCGCGTGGCCGAGCGGCTGGTTCATATCCGAGAGCAGGGCCACGACGCGGCGTCCGGCCAGCTCGCCAATTGCGATCATCAACTTTGCAAGTTGGCGGCCTTCATCGAGCGTCTGCATGAACGCGCCCAGACCGACCTTGACATCCAGCAGGATGGCCTGCGCGCCGGCGGCGATCTTCTTGCTCATCACGGACGAGGCAATCAGCGGGATGGACTGCACCGTGCCGGTCACGTCACGCAGAGCATACAGTTTTCCATCGGCCGGGGCCAGGTCGGGCGTTTGGCCGGTCAAAACAATGCCAAC
>MNXK01000095.1 GCA_001872165.1 Anaerolineae bacterium CG2_30_58_95 | reverse complement strand
GCGCTGGTTCCCGAAATCCAACCGCGCCGCGCAAATCCTGGTTGCTATCCTCGCCCTCGCCATCCTGTCCCTGATTGCGCTTGCCCTGATTCCTAGCCCCTAACCCCCTAACTCCTACCCCTTTTTCCCCTCATGCGCCGTTCCCTTCTCGCCGCTTCCGCGCTGCTCCTGCTCGCTTTGTTGGTAATTTTCTGGCAGGAGAGCCGAAAACCTAAGCCCATCGCTCTGACACCCGTGCTGACCGGTCAGGTGGAATACTGCCTGACCTGCCACGCCGACCTGCCGGAGATCAGCCGCTCGCATCCGGTCCAGACGTTCGGCTGCGTGCTGTGTCACGGCGGCGAGCGCCTGGCCCTGGACGCGGACCTGGCCCACAGCACGATGCGGGGCGGTAAGAACCCTTCCGATTTCTCCGTCGTAGAGGCCTCTTGCGGCGGGGATAACTGTCACAGCGGCGCGGCGGCGGATTATCGCGACCACATCCAGCGCGCCGCCAGCAGCATCCAGGCCACTTACGCGGGCGCGATCGCCAGCCTGCGTTATACCTTCGGCGCGCAGCCCGACCTGACCGCCCGCCTGGGCATCTATGCGATCCAGGCCCTGCAGAGTGCCAGCGGGATCACAGCATTGGCCGCCTTCGACCCGGCTCGAGAGACGAACCCGGCCATTCGAGCCTTCGCCCAGGATTGCCTGTATTGCCACCTCTCCGCCCAGCCATTAACTGGAGACGAGTACAGCCGTTTTACCGGCTGCGCGGCGTGTCATAGTCCTGACCTCACCTCACCCCCCATTCCCCCCTCCCCTCTCCCGCTGGGAGAGGAGAGGGGGGCGGGGGGGAGCCGGAGGGGAGCCCACACCCTCACCGCCGCCATCCCCTACACACAATGCAACCGCTGTCACAACCGCGGAAACTATGATTTGCGTTCGATGACCTTTGTCCCTCGCGACGACCATCCGACTGGCAGACTATCTGACTATTACCAGCCCATCGCCCAATTCACGCGCTGCGAATGGACGCTCGACTGCGTTGACTGTCACACCCGCGCCGAAGTCATGGGCGATGGAAGCCTGTACAGCAGCAAGAAGGAAATCCAATACATCCAATGCCGCACCTGCCACGGCACGCTAACCGAACTCCCCAAAACGAAAACGCTGACCGACCCGGACGACCTGGCCTTCCGCCTGGCTTTCCTCAACGAAAGCGCCGGGAACTTTGAAAGTACCTGGCATCTGGAGGTCGGCGATACGATCCTGGTCACCGAAAAAGGCGAGCCGCTCTGGAACATACGCCTGTTGCCGGACGGGACTTACGAGTTGTTCGGCAAAGCCACCGGCGAGCATTTCACCTTTCTCCCGGTGATGGGCAGCGGCTGCCAACAGAAAGCCGACGAGCAGGCCTCGCAAGATTGCCACAAGTGTCACGCGGTGGAACGATGATTTCGAAAGTGAAATATGCCTGACCTTTCGCGCCGGGATTTTCTCAAACTTGCACGGGACAGTCTCCTCGCCCTGAGCGGCTTGCTCGGCCTGGGTGGGCTGATCCGATTCCTGGATTTCCAGACCGAACCGCCCGCGCCGACCGATTTTGATCTTGGCCTGGCTTCGGATTACCCGCTCGGGACACATAAAGTCATCCCGGACGTTCCAGCCCTTCTCATCCACGACGCGAGCGGATTCAGCGCCCTGAGCCTGGTCTGCACGCACCTGGGCTGCACGGTCGAGGAAAAGGCCGAGGGTTTTTCCTGCCCATGTCACGGGTCGCGTTTCGATCCGCAGGGTGAGGTGACGCGGGGGCCGGCAAACAAGCCCATAATCAAATTACGCGTCGAAACGACCGAGGATGGTCACCTGCATTTGTACACAACGTGACATGGGTATATAATTTCAGCAAATCACGAATTGAGGTGGGGTGCCCCCCACCTCGAAGGAGTCAGCATGGATTTCGATCTAAACGAAGAACAGCGCATGTGGCAAAAAGCCGTCCACGATTTCGTGGCCGCGCAGGTGCGTCCCAAAGCCCGCGAAGTGGACGAAACGAGCGAGTTCAACTGGCCGGCCGTCCGCAAGATGGGGCCGCTCGGTCTGCTCGGCATGACCGTGCCGGAAGAGTACGGCGGCTCGGGCGTGGACGCGATCAGCGCGGCAATCGCCATCGAGGAGTTGGGCTGGGGCTGCGGCTCGACGGCGCTGGCCATCGCGGCGCACAACGGGCTGGGCTGCGCGCCAATCGCCAGGTTCGGTTCGGAGGAACAGAAAAAGAAATTCCTGCCGGGCGTCACCAGCGGCAACAACCGCCTGGCCGCGCTGGCTTTGACGGAACCCGGTGCAGGCTCCGATTTGCGGGGCGGCGTGCGCACAAAGGCCGAAAAGGCGGGGGCCGAATGGGTCATCAACGGGCCAAAAGCCTGGATCACCAACGCCAGCATCGCGGATTACATCATCACCCTCGTCCGCACGGACCTGCGCGGGGGTTCGCATTCTTTGAGCATGATCATCGTCCCAACGGATACGCCCGGCCTGACCATCCACCCGCCGGAAAAAAAGATGGGCTTGAACGGTTCGCAGACAAACGCCCTGACCTATGAAAACGTGCGCGTGCCGTTAAGTTACCTGCTCGGCGAGGAGGGGCACGGCTTGCGCCAGACGCTTGCCACGCTGGACGGCGGGCGCATCAGCATCGGCGCGCTGGCGGTCGGGCTGGCGCAGGCGGCGTTCGAGCGCGCCCGCGATTATGCACGCGAACGTCAAGCCTTCGGCAAACCCATCGCTGAACAACAAGCCATCCAGTGGATGCTGGCTGACGCAGCGACCGAGATAAACGCAGCGCGGTTATCCGTGCGTTACGCCGCCTGGCTCAAGCAAGAAGGGCGGCCTTTCGGCAAGGAAGCCGCCATGGGTAAACTTTACGCCACTGAAATGGCCGAGCGCGTCTGCCGGAACGCCATCCAGATCCACGGCAGTTACGGATACAGCCGCGAGTACGAGGTCGAGCGCATCTACCGGGACGCGCGCCTGATGACTATCGGCGAGGGGACGAGTGAAATCCAGCGGCTGATAATTGCGAGGCATGTGCTGGCCCAAGAATAACTTCCTGGCCATGTAAGGTTCACCGCCATAAGCCTCAGCCAATCACAGATTCCCAGTAGAGCAGGCTCCCACGCCTGCGATTCGGGGGCATGCCCACAGGGTGCTTCGCGAGGAGCCCCCTCGACAGGGAATCTGTAATCTACCAAGCCTCGATAAAGAAGCCGGTGGGGACAACCCCACCGGCTTCTTGTTTTCACTATCTGGCTACTTCTTGCGGCCGAGATACCACTGGTAGCCATAGTAGGCCGCCACACATAAGACAGCGGTCAGCAACCAGATGGGCCAGCCTGCCTGCACTGCCCACCAGATGTTGCCCAAGGTTGGGAAATACAAGAAGGCCGTCAGGGCTGCGAAGACGATCACGAAAATCCCAACCAGCCAGAAGCGCATCAACTTGAGTTTCTTGTCCATATTTTCTCCTCCAAACATATGATTAAAAGGATCGGTTGAGAAAATTTTAGCACAAAACGGCATCTAAGTGTTATGCCTTTCTTTTTCGATAACTATCCAGACATTGTAGCCTTCCCGCTCGATTTCCACCTTTCCACCAGCATACGAAAAAAGAGCGGCGATCTCAGGGCTGGGGAGAAAGCGGCTGCGCATGAGGGTCGCTTTTTCGAACAAGGCGATCAGCTTGACCGCCAGGTGACGGATATCGGGTTCGAGGATCACGATCCGGCCGCCGGGCTCGAGCACGCGCCAAAGCTCGCGCGCCGTTCCAGCCTGATCGCCAACGTGGTGAAAGGCGTCCACCATCAGGACGCGGTCGAAGGTCCGCGCCGGGAAGGGTAAATGTTCGCTATGGGCGCAAGCAGTCTCCAGCTCCTTGGATGCAGCCTGTCTCAACATCCCTGCCGAGAGATCGGCAACCAGGATTTGACCAGCGAGGCCGCGCAGCGTCTGGCTGACGCGGCCGGTCCCGCCGCCTACGTCGAGCAGGCGTCCGTTCGTCGGCAGGGCAGCGATCCGGTTCAGGCGCGGCGAAGGGGAATATTTGATTACGCTGTCGTAGAAAGGCGCGAGAAAGCCAAAGTGGTCGAGGAACATCGTCGTTAGGGGCCAACCATGATAAGGTCTTTGATCGCGTCATAAGTCACTGGCCCAATACCGGGCACATTCTGTATATCCTGGATGAACTGGAAAGGCCCGTGTTCGAGGCGATAGTTGAAGATATTTTGCGCGGTGGTGGGGCCGATACCCGGCAGCGTATCCAGCTCTTCGACTGTCGCGGTGTTGATGTTGATCCGCCCGCCGCTGACGTGACTTTCGGCGCTGCGCACGGGGATATCGAGCTGCTGCCCATCCTGGAGCGTGGCGGCCAGGTTGATGCCCTCCTGTTCTGCATTCGGGAGGAAGCCGCCCGCCAACAGGATAACATCATCAACGCGGCTGCCCTCCGGCAGAGTATAGACTCCCGGCGTTGCCACAGCCCCTGAAACATAAACTGTAACCGACCTGGCTGTAGGCGAAGGCAGGAGCGTCACCGCCTCGCCGCGCGGCGGTCCGGCCGCCAACCAGATCAGGCCCGCGGCGAGCAACCCGATCAAAACGCCCAAAGCAATATTCAAGAAAGTTTTCATAGCACACCCGCCGCAACCAAGATCGTAAATGAGGCGACGAACCAATGGATCAGCAAAGGATAAATGAAGGACTTCGTCCGCCAGGCAACCCAGCCAAAGGCGAAGCCGCCGAAAATCGTGGAGAGCGTCTCGACCTCGGGCTTGCCGATGTGCGCCAGCGCAAACGGCACGGCCTGCAGCCAGAGCGCCTCGGCGCCGAATTTGCGAGCATAGCCGAAAAGTATCCAGCCGCGGAAGAAGAACTCCCAGCCCAACAGGTCGAGGAAAGTGTTCCAGGGCAAGCCGCTTACCTGGCTCTTATAGTAATCCTGCATACTGGTAT
>MNXK01000082.1 GCA_001872165.1 Anaerolineae bacterium CG2_30_58_95 | reverse complement strand
GCTGGCTTTCCCAAATGCGATGATGAAGATCCGCTGATTCTTTTCCAGTGGATAGTACTTATTAGCTATGCGCAGTTTATCGTTCTCGCGCTGAACAAACCGCCCTACCGCTTCGCCGGGATGCACCGCATCCAATCCGGCGGCAAGGATGCGGGCAACCGCCGGGCCGTGCGGTGAAAGTCGCAATGAGCGAGTAAGGAATCGAGCGGGCGCGATCATGCCCGCATGATAGCACCCTCCGCACAAAAGGGCAACGGGCTTGCAGAATCAACCCCGACACTCTATAATGGTAGCTGAAAACCCTACCATAGCGCGGCATCCAGCCGCAACCAAACGGGCGTGTCATTGCGAGAAGCATTCTTTCCTGCACCGAACGCAGGACGGTGTGCGACGAAGCAATCTCCCCGCATATCAGGAGACTGCTTCGGCAAAGAGCGCCTCGCAGTGACATCTGCAAAAGAAATGAAGAAGCTTGAAAAACTGGAAGCGCAACTGCGCGCACTCATCGAAGAACACTTGCTGAAAGCTCTGCCGGGCAGCAAACTGGAAATCCAGATCGCCAGGCAGCTTGCCGCGGCGATGCACGGCAGCATAAAAACGCAGCCGGATGGAAGCGCGCTCGCGGCGAACATGTACGTGATCGTCGCCCACCCCTCCAGCCTGTCGCAGTGGCGAGGCGAGCCAGGCCTGTTGGAAGAATTACTGAACGCACTGATTGCCGCTGGCGGCGAGGCCAGTCTTCGTTTTTCCAGTTCGCCAATCCTGACGACCGCCGCCGACATCTCCATGAAACCAGGCAAGGCGCGCGTTTTGGCCTCGTTCAGCGGCGAAGGCCTGGCCGAAACGCGTGGCATGATCCCCAAAACGAGCGGGGATATCGACTCAGGCGCCATTCCCGGCAACGCCTTCCTGATCATCCAGGGGACGAAGATCTTTCCACTCAAGCAGTCGGTCGTCAACATCGGCCGCAGGCTGGACAACCACATCGTGATTGATGACCCGCGCGTCTCGCGCAACCACGCCCAACTGCGCGCCGTCAGGGGCCACTACATGCTGTTCGACCTGAACTCGACCGGCGGGACTTTCGTCAACAACGAGCGGACGACCCAGTCAGCCTTGTATCCTGGCGACGTGATCTCGCTGGCCGGTGTGATGCTGATCTTCGGGCAGGATATCCCGCTCCGGCAGGCCGAGCCGGGCATCGGAGAGACAGCCGCTTCACCCGTCGTCAGCGAGCTGCCGACGATCATCATCCCAGGTTCCGAAGATCAATCCAAATGAGCGGCCCTGTTCTCCTCATTTTACGCTTCCTGCTGGCGCTCGGCCTGTACGCCTTCCTGGCTTGGGCTTTTCTGAACCTGTGGCGCGACATCCAGCAGCAAAGCGCGCTATTGGCGACCCGGCGGGCGCCGCCCATCAGCCTGACCATTGCGAGCGCCGACCGACCGCCGCAAGTCAGGCATTTCGAGCAGCCCGAGATCACGATCGGCCGCGATCCTGCCTGCGAATGTCCGATGGATGAAGATACCGCCTCTGCCCGCCATGCCCGCTTGAGCTACCATCACGGGCAGTGGTGGCTGGAGGATCTGGATTCGACCAACGGCACACTCCTGAACCAGGAACGTCTGTCCACGCCGACGGTGGTCATCTCCGGCGACGAGATCGGCTGCGGCAAAACCCGCCTGACCATTGCCTTGTCCGGTGACATGCGTATGCCGCCAACGCAGAGGATCGCAGATAGCAGATAGCAGGTAGCAGATAGCAGATAGCAGATAGCAGATAGCTGATAGCTGATAGCTGATAGCTGATAGCTTATGGCTTACCCTCTGCCATAGGCCATCTGCCATACGCCATCTGTCTGACAACAGAAGAGCGACTACCCTAAAGGGTGCTTCGCGAAAGTCGCTACTACAGGCTTGATGATGGAGCAATCCCTATGACAGAAAACATTTTCCTCGCCATCATCGGTGGTTCTGGACTGTACAGCATGCCCGGTATCACCGACACGAAAGAACTCGACTTAGAGACTCCCTTTGGCAAGCCCAGCGCGCCGGTCGTGGTCGGGATGTTGGAAGAGCGGCGCGTGGCTTTCCTGGCGCGGCACGGCATCGGCCACCATATTACACCGAGCGAGGTCAACTACCGCGCCAATATTTACGCCCTAAAGCTGCTCGGCGCCGAGCGCGTGGTCAGCATCAGCGCTTGCGGCTCGCTGCGCGAGGATTTCGCCCCGGGGCACATCGTCATCCCTGACCAACTCTTCGACAACACCAAAGGCCGCGCGCACACTTTCTTCGGCGAAGGGCTGGTCGCCCACGTCGGCACTGCCGATCCGTTCTGCCAGGAGCTTTCTGCACAATTGGTAAAAGCTGTCGCGCAGACTGGGGCGACCGTTCACAGTGGCGGGGCTTTTATCACTATCGAGGGGCCGCGTTTCTCAACCAAGGCTGAATCGAACACCTTCCGCGGCTGGGGCATGTCCATCATCGGCATGACGGCATCGCCGGAGGCATTCCTGGCGCGCGAGGCCGAGATGTGTTACGCGGTGATGGCTCACGTCACCGATTACGATGTCTGGCACATCAGCGAAGCGCCGGTGACAGTAGAGATGGTCATCCAGATTTTGAATAAAAACACAACCGTTGCCCAGCAGGCCATCCGCAACCTGGTGCGCAGTTTACCGGCCAGGCGCGCCTGCAAATGTGGAAGCGCGCTGGCGGACGCGTTGATCACCAACCCGGCCGTCATCCCGCCAGAGACGCGACAGAAACTGGACTTGCTGGTCAAGAAGTATCTGCGCTAAACGATCACGCTCCACGTTTCACGTCTCACGTCTCACGTGTCACGTGTCACGTTTTACGCCTCACGCAGCCGTAAAACGTAATTCGGAATGAAGATAAATACCTCTCTACTGCCCCACCAAATCCAGGCCCGCCTGCTCGAACTGGCGGCTGTTTTTCTTTTCCTGTATTCCCTCATCCTGACCCTCTCCCCGGCCGCCCGCGAGCGCTCCTGGGTCGTAGATTACCGCTGGAGCCACTGGCCTGGATTCGTCATCTGGGCCGGCTTGATCGCGCTGGCCCATTTCCAGCTTCGCCGCCGCCTGCCGGATAGCGACCCCTACCTGCTGCCCCTGGCCGCCCTGCTCAGCGGCTGGGGCATGTTGACCGTCTGGCGGCTGGACGCCAGTCTGGGGCTGCGTCAGTCGCTCTGGCTGGTCGTCAGCGGTGGGATGCTCATCCTGGGGCTGCGCCTGCCAGCCAACCTGCGCTTCCTGCGCCGCTACAAGTACCTCTGGCTGACCGGCGGCCTTCTCCTCACCGCCCTGACGCTCGTCTTCGGCGCCAACCCGCTGGGTGGCGGGCCGCGCCTGTGGCTGGGCTGCTGCGGCTTCTATTTCCAGCCTTCCGAGCCGCTCAAACTCCTGCTGATCGTCTACCTGGCCGCCTACTTTGCCGGCCGCCTGCCTCTCCTCCCCTCTGCTCCCCTGCTCCCCCATAAGGCATTCGTTGTCACCCGCCCCCCTGCTCCCCTGCCCCCCAGCC
>MNXK01000207.1 GCA_001872165.1 Anaerolineae bacterium CG2_30_58_95 | reverse complement strand
TCCGCAAGCGGCGCTGGAGCATGGAGGCGCTGGCGCGCTGCTCCTGCTTGAGGACAGTGATGGCCTGCTCGATCAGCACCTCGTCGCTATCGCCCTCCGGCTGGCTCAAGAGAGCCTCCCACGGCGAACGCAGCTCTTGCGAGGGGTTCATTTTCTGCCAGAAGGCAATAATGCGCTCGATCTCCTGATCGGTAACCATCACGCCTTGAGCGCGCACCGGATTGCCGGCTTCCGGGTTGATGAAGAGCATATCCCCGCGGCCGAGCAAGGTATCCGCCCCGGGCATATCCAGGATAACGCGCGAATCGACCTGCGAGGCGACGGCAAAGGAAATGCGCGCCGGGAAGTTGGCCTTGATCAGGCCGGTGACCACGTCCGTGCTGGGGCGCTGGGTCGCCACCACGAGGTGGATGCCGGTGGCGCGCGCCATCTGCGCCAGGCGCACCAGGTTGTGCTCGGTCTGGTCGGGCGCGGACATCATCAGGTCAGCCATCTCGTCAATCAGCACCACGATGCGCGGCAGCGGCTGTGTATCCTTGCGGCGCTGGAGCTTGCGGTTATAGGCCTCGATGTCACGCGCCTTCGCCGCCTCGAGCAATTTATAGCGGTGTTCCATTTCGACCACCACCCAGCGCAGCACGCCCAGGATGCGCTGGATGTCGGTCTCGACCTTGCCGTACAGGTGCGAGAGTCCGTTGTAACGGATCAGCTCGACCATCTTGGAGTCGATCATCACCAAGCGCAAATCTTCGGGCGTGTTGTTCATCGCCAGGCAGGCCGTGATGGCGGAGATGCACACCGACTTGCCTGAGCCGGTCGTCCCGGCGATCAACAGGTGCGGCATCTTTGACAGGTCAGCGACCACCGGCTGGCCGGAAACGTCCCGCCCCAGGGCAATGGCAAGCGGCGAGCCAACCTTGTAGAACGCCTCGCTCTCCAGGATCGGGCGCAGGCGCACGGTGATGGCGCGCAGATTAGGGACTTCAATGCCGACGTAAGAACGCCCCGGTACCGGCGCTTCGATGCGCAGACGTTCAGCCGAGAGGGCCAGGGCCAGGTCGCGCGAGAGATTGGCAATCTGCGCCACGCGCACCTTCTGCCGGTTTGGGTCACCGTTCTCCGCCTCACCCTTCTCGATGAAGCCCGGCTCGACGGCGAACTGGGTCACGGTCGGCCCGATGCGGAAGCCCACCACCCGCGCCGGGATGCCGAAGTCGGCCAGCGTCTTCTCGATCAGGCCAGCCGTCTGGTTGATATTACGCTCGTCCGGACGAGTGCTCTGTTCGCTGACCAGCAGGTTCAGCGGCGGCAGGCGCTCGCCGCGCGGCAGCGGTTCGGCCGGGCGATCATCGGGTTGTTCGGAAACCTTGAATGACTTGCGGAACTGCGGCGGCAAACGCCCCTCGCGCTTTTTCGCTCGCTCCTGGGACGGGGAGGTTGTCCCGGCCGAGGCGGAGATAATTGCCTCGTCCGGCGCGGCAGGCTGAAGGCTTCGCCGCGAGCGCTCAGCCGAGCGGTCCGAAACCGGCGGCTCGCCGGCCAGCTTGAGCAGGATCGCCTCGAACCGTCGCCACAGCCCGAACGCGGTCGTCAGGGCCAGTCCCCAAAGCAGGAAAACAACGAAGCCGCCCCCAAACGAACCAAGGTATTTTGCCAGCAGCATGGACAGTCCCCAGCCGACCCGCCCGCCCCACCAGCCGTTCTCGGCTTGCGACAGGGAATTGCCACTGACCACCGAAAGCACGGCCAGGGTCAGGAAGGCAGCCAGCTCGATGGCGATGACCTGTCCCCAGTTCAATTTCAGCGGGCCGCGGCTGCGGCGGAAGGCCAGCAAGCCGCCCAGGCAGGCCGCGGCGATGACCAGCAGGCTGCCCCAGCCAAACCAGAGCTCAAGCAAGCCGACCACCAGCGAGAGCAGCCTGCCAGCCGAGATGCCCAACAATCCCAGGAAAACCATCAAAGCCAAAGCCAGCAGCAGCACGCCGAGAACGTCCCAGGCAAAGCGTCCAAAATGGGACTGGAAACGAGCCAGGCGATCAATCCAATCCCCTGGCAGAGGTTGTTCTGGGTGAGCCGCCTGTGGAGGCGGTTGCGCGGAGCGGGAAGATCGAGGCGGCATGATCTATTCTGCATCCACCTTCAAGCTGAGGCTGAGCCGCTGCCGGGCAATCTCCACTTGCAGGATGCGCACCTGCACATCCTGGCCGGGCGTCAGGACATCCTTCAGGGTTGCGTTGGGCGGCATACAGATTTCCGAGGTGTGGATCAATCCCTCCAGCCCCTCTTCGAGGCGGGCAAAGGCGCCGAACGGCGCCAGCGTGGTGATGACGGCTGGAACGACCTGGTTGATGGAATAGCGCGCCTCGGCAGTCTCCCAGGGGTTGGGACACAGCCGCTTAAGGCTGAGGGCCACGCGGCAGCGATCCGGCGAAACCTCCTGCACCAGCACCTCGACGCGCTGGCCGACGTTCAAGACCTGGCTGGGATGGCTGACACGTCCCCAGGAAAGCTCGGAGATGTGGATCAGCCCCTCCAGGCCGCCCAGGTCTACAAATGCGCCGAAATCGGTGACGTTGGTCACCTCGCCGCTGACGCGCTGCCCGGCCTGTAAGGAATTAAGAAGCTGCGTCCGCTTTCCCGCCGCGGCGCGCGCTGCCCGTTCCGAGAAGACGATGCGGCCTTCTTCGGGAACGCACTCGATCACCTTCAAGCGCAATTTCCGCCCCACGTACCCCGACAGGCAATCTTCGCGGCCTATCTCGTCCACTTGAGCGGGCATATCCACCAGGTGCGAGCATGGGATGAAGCCATGCAATCCCTCCCCCTCGACCAGTAAGCCGCCGCGGTTATAGTCTGTTACGGTCAGGGTCACGATCTGATCCTGGCGATAAAGCGCCTTGGCTTGCTCCCAATCCGCAAGCATTTTGCCGCGCTCCTCGACCTTCGGCTGGCGCACCGCCGCAGGCCCCAGGTGGCTCTCCTCCTCGGCCAGGAGCGAGGTCCACCAGCCTTCGTCATAGACAGGGATTTCATTTTCCATAATCATTACTTCACGAAAAGGTTTTGTAGTGGCGACTTCCCTGGCACCGCCCGCCAGGGCAGGTGTAGTCGCTCTATTGGCCGAACGACTGAAGTCGTTACTACAGTTTCGTGAACTACTGATAATAGCAGGTGACTGCCCTCCCATAAAGCGATTGTGTACCATTAAGCTCCTCCGACTGACAACGAATGCTCCGCTTCCTTCCCGTTAACGCGGACTTGCATCTGGCGTTCCATTTCGAGGATAATGCGCGCCACTTCTTCGACCGCGACGCGCTGCTTGCGGTACAAGTCCGCCTCTGACATCGCCAGCCGCGTCGCAACTTCCCGCACCTTGCGGCCCTCGATGAATTTCATTTCCAGGATGTTATATAGGATCCACTCAGCGGTAAAGCGCCGCTCACCCTCCGGGCGGACGCTGTCCACCGCCTGGCGCAGGATGGCGCGCAAAGCGTTGGCCGGGCTGTCGTTGTGCTCGTTAAAAGCCTGTCGAACGATCTCTAATTGCAGGAGCGGGCTTTGGGTCAGCTTGGGGCCGCCCCAGTAATGGGTCAGGGCATCCTTGACCCAGTTCGCTAAATCGGATTCGGGCGGAAGGGTATCGGCCAGCAGGCTGGCTTTACTGTCATACCGTCCGACCGCGCGCCAGCGCTGGATCATTTCCACCTGCGGCTTCAGCTCCTCCAACGAGCGAAACACGCCCTGCTGTAAACGCCGATCCTGCAATGCCTGCGCGGCGCGCTGAATCAAAAGCAGCAGGGACTGGCGCTGTTCCCTGACCAGCGCCTGATCCGGCCGGCGCGCAACGCCAAGTAAACCCAGCAAAACCGGCTGGTCTTCGTCCATCCCAGACGGCTGGTGGAGCGGGAAGAGCCAGTAATCTCCCCAGCTATACTCCTCGTGGCCGTTTCCCCCCCCATTGACAACCTGCAAGGCCTCGGAAAGATCGGCCTCCTTTTGCAGGGGCGAATTTCCGGTTGTGACGATCAAGGAAAGATCGCCGCCATCCAGTGCAGCGACGAAGGCCGATGGAGACTGGAGATGATCCCGCACAGCCGCCAGGATCGCTTCGAGGAATTGGCGCAGGTCGCCCTGGGTGATCAACCGCTCCTCGAGGCTCTGCAACAGGGTAAGGTCGGCGCGGTCGCCGCCGAAGAAGATCCAGCGTTCCCAGATCGGCGCGACAATGGTGATGGTATGCTCCATGAGCAGTACAGAGACCACCATGGCAGTCGGCACCGCGCTCGAATAGACCACCCCGAATATCTCGCCGACGCGGCGGACAATTGTCATCACGCCCAACGCGACCGAAGCCGTGACCGGTCCGCGCATGATCCACTTGAAGAGGCGGCTGCGCACCACGCGGTCCGGCCACGAGACGCCGAAGAAAGCCACCGCGTAGGCCATGATAATGATCAACCCGCCGACCAGCATATTGCTGAACATCGCCATCCCCCAAAAGAGGAAAGGGTGCTGCCCCGCCAGGCTGGAGCCATAGAGCAGGTACGGGAACGAGCCAAGCGCCGGTGCAGTCGCTCCTGCTAATAGATAGAGCATCCGGCGGCGGCCGGAACGGGTCAGCGTACGACGGTAGGCGCGCCCGAAATTGATCCACGCCCAGACCATCGTCCCGGCATAATAAGCGGTGAACACTTCCGTCCACAGCGTGCGCTGGAGATGCGGGGCGGGCTGGCCGTCGGTCACCATCGCGCCAAGCAGGTACCCATAAGCCAACAGAATCAGGAAAAAAGCCGAGACGAAATAAGTGAAGCGGATTGCCAGGCGGCGGCGCCCGCGCGAGGGGCGGCCGGTAGTCACCAGCAGCGCATCCGAGAGATGCAGATAAGTCGGAGGCAGGAAGATAATCCCCAACCACTCCAGGCGCAGGAACAGTTCAACGATCTGAGGCGACTCCGATGAGCTTTCCAGCGCCTCGGAGGTAAAGACGACCACCACGCACAACAAGATCAGGGCGAACGAGCGCGCCACGCGATCGCGCAAGTTGAACGACAACGAATAGAAAAACAGCGAAAAGGCCGTGATGGCAATGCCGGCCGTAAGGATTTGGTTGACCGTCACGATCCCCGTCAGCACTTCAGACATCCAACCGTTAAGCATTCCAACCTTTCCAGTAAAGAATCCTACTTCAGAGCGCGCCCAAAAAACAAGGCGATATCCTGGGTCAGGTAATAATGGTCATTATACCCGCAGAACTCGTAGCCCATTTTTTGCGCCAGGCGGATGGCGGCGCAATTCTTGGAAGCCATCTCCATAACAGCCCGCCGGTTCTTGCGCTGCACAGCCCAGGCTTGAGCCGCCAGGATCAACGTGGTCGCGATCCCCTTGCGACGGGCAGCGGACGCAACCACCAAGTCGGTGATCCAGGCAGTCTGCGGGATGACCTTGTCCGTCAGGCGCAGGTAGCCGACCTGCGCCTCCCCCAAGACGGCCACCAGCATCGCGGTGCGGCGGCTCCATTCGTCCGCCAGCGTCTCGACCGGGCGCGGGTAATGCACGACGACCGCGCGCGGCAGGCGTATCTCGCGAAAGATCGCGCCGGCCTGTCCCTCTTCTCGCTGGACATCCATCTGCCAGACGTATTCGCTCGTGCAGGAATGGTTGATTGCCATCAGCACGGGCAGATCGGTGGCTACGGCGGGGCGAATGCGGACCTCGGGCATGATGCCTCCTTATTGACCTGCCACCCGCACCGGAACCACACAGGGCGGCAGGGCCTGTCCTTGATTATCGGTTACGACCAGTCGCAGCATGTAGTCGCCCGGGGTCAGCTCGGTAGTATCCCACAAACCCAGCGTCCCATCCACGACGACCTCCCGCCCGGCCTGGATCGTTGACCAATTGTCGCTGCCCAGGGGAGCCACCTCGTACTTGTAAAAGCCAAAATTAGGAATATCAGCCGTTCCTTTCAGCGTGATCTGTCCACGCACCTCGGAAGCCGATTCCGGGAAGGTCAACATGATCTGGCCGGGAATGCAGCCGCTGGCTTCGGTTCCTGGTGTAGCCATGGGGGTCTCTGCGCCTAAAGTAGCCATGAGTTCAGGCGAGAGGGTATTGGTCGGGACAGACAACAGACTAAGTGTCGGCGTGGTCAGCACGGCTGAGGCCGGCAGGCCCGGCGCGAGGAACGATGAAAGCACAAGCTCGCCCAATCCCATCAATAAGATGATCACCAGTACGGCGACCGCCTGGTTCGTCCGGCGCTGGGCCATCTCGCGTTCGAGGCCGAAGACCGAATCACGACCCTCTTTCAGGGAACGTAAAAAGCTGCGGAGCGCCAACAACAACCCGACTGCCAGCAGCAAATAAACCAGCGGCGCGTATAGCACGAAAAAACGAAGGATCGCTTCCATGCTGCCTGGTTAGAGATAGCGCAGCACGCCGCGCAGGATGGTTTCGATTTTGGGGGCCAGCACCTGGCCGGCTTCCAGCACCTCTTCGTGAGAGGTGACCGTGTTGCCGTCCAGGTTGGCTTTATTGCTGATCCCCGAAAAACCCAGCACACGCGTCCCGCCGTGACGCGCGACGGTCACTTCCGGTACGGTGGACATCCCGACCGCGTCCGCGCCGGCCATGCGCAGGAAACGCAAATCGGCCGGCGTCTCGAAAGACGGGCCGCTCAAACCGACGTAGACGCCCTCGTGCAGCGGGACGCCGCCTTGCGCGGCAGCCTTGCGCGCCAGCGCGGACAATTCCCGGTCATAGGCCCGGCTCATGTCCGGGAAGCGCGGCCCGAACTCG
>MNXK01000178.1 GCA_001872165.1 Anaerolineae bacterium CG2_30_58_95 | reverse complement strand
AAGGCTGAAGAGGGCTGAAATTGTTATTTCGCTAAGGAGCATGTTTATCTCCATCTGGAGATTAGAGAGTAGAGAGTAGAGAGTAGCGACTGCTCACTATTCTCTGTTCTCTAATCTCTCTTCTCTATCCTTTCAGAGAACTCATCAAATCCACATCAATGCTGTGCTTGGTGCGGAAGATGACCACGATCAGCGCCAGGCCGACCGCCACTTCCGCCGCCGACACCGTCATCACGAAAAAGACGAAGATCTGGCCGTTGAGCACGTTGAAAGCCCGCGAGAAGGCCACAAAGGCCAGGTTGGCCGCGTTCAGCATCAACTCGACCGACATGAAGATGATCAGCGGGTTGCGCCGGATGAGCACGCCCAGCGCGCCGAGGGCGAACAAGATGGCTGAGATAACGAGGTAATAGGTCAGAGGTATCATGGTAAATCTCCAGCATGATAAGTGATACGTGATGCGTGATGCGTGGCCGGGGACTGTCTCACGAATCACTCATCACGCTTTATTCTCCTTCGTCAAAACGATCACACCAATCATCGCCACGAGCAGCAAGACCGAGGTGACTTCGAACGGCAGGAGATACTGGCTGAACAGCATCGCGCCGAGGCCGCGTACCGCGCCCTCCGTATTGAGCGCCGCCTCCGGATTGGAAAGGGCGGTCGTGATGGACAGCCGCTGGAAGAGCAGGATGCCCGCCTCGGCCAGCAGGACGACGGTCAGCACGATTGCCAGCGGCCGCTGCCAGGGCAGCGCCTGTCCTTTGGGGAGCTTCTCGGCGCCGAGCAGCATGATGACGAACAGGAACAGCACCATGATGGCCCCCGCGTAGACTGTCACCTGCGCCATGGCGATGAACGGCGCACCCAGCAGCAGGTAGAAGACAGCCACGGTGGCAAAGTTGAGCACCAGGAACAGCGCCGCGTAGACCGCGTTGCGGCTGACCAGCAGGCCAATGGCGGTGGCAATGGCGGTGATCGCCAACACAATGAAGAGTATGAGTGTTAAGTCCATGAGCACCTTTTTCCAGTGTTCAGTAATCAGTTTTCAGTGTTCAGTCACTGATTACTGAAAACTGAAAACTAATCGGAAGGGTCCTTCATTTCCGGCACCGAGCGCGTGTACACGCCGGGTTCCGTCTTCTGCGGCGTGAGCATAGTGACATCCGCGACCGGTTCGAGCAGCATATCCTTTGGATAAATCGCCTGCCGCCGGTCGGTGAAGGAAAGCTCGTAGTTGTCGCCAAGCACAATCGCCTCGGTCGGGCAGGCGTCCTCACAGAAGCCACAGTAGATGCAGCGCAGCATGTTGATCTCGTAGGTGCTGGCGTAACGCTCACCGGGCGAGTAGCGTTCCTCGTCGGTATTTTCCGCAGACTCGACGAAGATGGCGTCCGCCGGGCAGGCCGCTGCGCACAGCGCGCAGCCGATGCACTTTTCCAGGCCATTCTCGTAGCGCTTTAGCACGTGACGCCCGCGGAAGCGCGGTCGCACTGGACGCTTCTGCTCCGGGTACTGGATCGTCACCGGCTTTTCGAACATCGAACGCAGCGTCGTCCACAGACCACGCGTCAGTTCGACCACAGGCTCAACGACGCGCATAGTCTTTCCTCCTCAGTTCACGGTCAATCATCGCAATCGCAAAAACGCCAACCAGTAAAGAGACGACCGGGATGCCCCACATCCACAGCGGATTGACCTGCTCCGCCAGGATAATCCCGACCGCGGTAATAAAGACCACCGCCAGCGAGAGCGGCAGAAGTACCTTCCAGCCGAAGGCCATCAGCCGGTCGTAGCGGATGCGCGGGAAGGTGGCCCGCACCCATATCATGCCGAAGAGCAGGATGACAATCTTGATGAAGATGTAAATCGGGCCGAGCCAGGGCATGCGATCCACACTGAAAATCGTGTTCGCTAAGAACCAGAACTCGCGGAAGCCGCCGAAAAAGAGCGTGGCGCCAATCAAACAGATGGCAATCATTTTGTCGTACTCGGCCATGAACAGCAGGGCGAACTTCATTCCGGAGTATTCGGTGTGATAACCGCCGGTCAGTTCCTGCTCGGCTTCGGGCATGTCGAACGGCGGACGGTTGACTTCCGCCAGCGTGGCAATCAGGAAAATGGCCGTCCCGACCGGCTGGAGCAGCACGAACCAGATGGATTTCTGCGCCTCGACGATATCCGTCATGCGCATCGTCCCGGCCAGCAGGATGGCCGAGATGAACGCCAGACTCAGGGCGATCTCGTAGCTGACCATCTGCGCCGTGGAGCGCAGTCCGCCCATCATGGCGTACTTGTTGTTCGACGACCAGCCCGCCAGCACAATCCCGTAAACCGAAATGGACGCCACCGACATGATGTACAGCACGCCTACATTGATGTCGGCAATGTAGAGCGTGAGCTTGTGCCCGAACACGGTCATGGTCGGGCCCCATGGCACCACCGCCGTGATGACCAGCGCCGGGACGAGCGTCACGATCGGAGCCAGGATGAACAGAAGTTTATCCGCGCGCGCCGGGGTCGGTTCCTCTTTGAATATCAATTTGATGGCGTCGGCGATGGGTTGGAGAAGACCCCACGGCCCGGCGCGGTTGGGGCCGATGCGCACCTGAATGCGCGCCAGCGCTTTGCGCTCATAGTACGTCAGGTAAGCGAATCCGCCCAGCAGGATGAGCACCAGCACCACTCCTTTGATAAGCCATTCGACAACCAAGGCAAAGTTCATTTCACAGACCTCTTGTCTTTGCGACTCACTCATCACTCATTACTTGTCACGTGATAAGTGATAAGTGATTTCACACCTTCTTCAACTTGACCACTGCCGGCTCATGCACCGCCAACCCCATACTGCGCGGGATGAGAGCAACGCCTGCTGAAATCGTCGCATCCAGCCGGACCTCGAGCCGGCTGCCGTTAATTTCGACCTTTCCGCCCGCCTCGACGCCCAGCTTCTTCGCCGCCTCGGGGTGCAGAACGACGTACGCCTCACCGACGCGCGCCTTCAGCAGTTCGGACGTGGCAACCGTCACACCCAGATCGTACAGCCGCGTGATGGGCGCCGCCAGCCACTGATCTTCCTTCGGGCGTAGTGACTCCCCTCTCCTTTTAGGAGCCCCAGAGGGGTGCTGCGCGAAGGGGCCGGGGGTGAGGTCCGCCAACGCCAGCACCACCCCCAACCCCTGCTTATTCTCATACGCCGCGCCGCCGTAGTACAGGTCGCCGCGCCCGACGATCGGCCACTGCTCGCTCACTTCGGACAGCTTGCCATACGAGATACCGGCAAAGGCCGGGATTTGCGCAGCGATCTTATTCATCACCTGCGAAGCTGAACGGCTCTCCAATTCGAGGCCAAGTTCCTTGCCGATCTCAGCCGTGATGGCAAAATCGGCTTTTGTCTGCCCGCGTGCTGGAACCGCCGGATAGAAGCGCTGCACGCGGCGTTCACCGGAGGTGAACGAACCCTCCCGTTCGGTGTAAGCCTGCGCCGGGAGAACCACATCCGCGAGTTTCGCAGTTTCGGTTAAAAAGAGTTCCTGCACGATGATAAAAGGTTGGGAGTGCGGACTTAAGTCCGCAGACCACCGTGAAGGTGAAGGTTGGGAGTGCGGACTTAAGTCCGCAGACCACCGTGAAGGTGAAGGTCGGGAGTGCGGACTTAAGTCCGCAGACCACCGTGAAGGTGAAGG
>MNXK01000223.1 GCA_001872165.1 Anaerolineae bacterium CG2_30_58_95 | reverse complement strand
CGCGCGTGGAGTGCAATGGCAGCGCGGTGACAACCGGCGCGGCAGACGCCGCAGCCGTAACAGGCGCGCGGGTCAATCACGACTTTCTTGTTCGTCGCAGAAAAGCGGATGGCCCCGTACTGGCACTGGCGCATACAATTCTTACAGCCGTTGCAGGCGTCCAGGTCAACGGCCGCGATATACTCTCCGCGGAACATGACCGGGTAATACCCGCGAGCGTGCGTGAGGCGGTAAGCCATGCAATCCTGGTCGCAGTTGCAGATGCCGCCGATGTAGGGTGTCTTGAAGGTCCACACCGAGTGCACCAGGCCTTCTTTGTCTAGCTTGCGGATCGCAGTGATGACTTCATTTTTCGATAGGATTTCCAGGCTAAAGGAATCATCCAGCGCCGCGCTCAGACGTTCATCCAGCGTCAGACCGTAGCAGAAACGCGCGTTCATGTTGCCGGTCGTCACCCGGCGGCAGACACACGGGAGGCGGATCACACCCTCCACCTGACCCAGGATTTGCTCGATTTCCTCGATCGGCACCACCTGGCCGTAATGGTTTTTCTTCTGGCGGCGGGTCAGGATGGAGCGCGCGGCTCTCATCAACGGCGTGCGGGCCAGAGATTCCAGTTGGCTGACGCCGGGCGGGGTGCGTTCAACAAAGTTGTTGAGAAACTCGGCCATGAACTCGCGCCGCCCATCCTGCTCGAGCAGGTCGCGCGAATAATTCTCCATAGTCAGATACCACTTCTTGCCTTCGCCGTGCTGGGTGCAAAATTCACACATGGGATTCTCCTTTGGCGCAGGATATTGACCAGTATATATCAAAGGGTGACGATAGAAATAGTGACAATGTTCCGTGATTTAATCACCGCGTACCCGGCAGGGAAAATGAGAGTTGATTAACCGGCGAATCTGCTCTATACTCAGAACAACGAGCGACTACACAGTCCTGCGGTCTGTGCAGGGAAGTCGCCACTACACTTTGAACTAAACCATTACATTTTTGCAGGAAAAACAGATGAAAGCCATGCTGTTGAACAAGCTGTCTCGCCTGGAAGAAAACCATTCTCCGTTAGAAATGGCGGAGCTGCCCGAACCCCTGCCTGGCGAGCACGAAATACTGGTAAAGGTTTCCGCCTGCGGGGTATGTCACACCGAGCTGGACGAGATCGAAGGTCGCACGCCGCCGCCGCAGTTGCCGGTGATCCTGGGACATCAAGTCGTCGGGAGGGTGGCCGCGGCCGGGCGCGCGGCGAGCAGGTTCCAGGTCGGAGAAAGAGTCGGAGTCGCCTGGATCCACTCGGCGTGCGGCAAGTGCAGTCATTGTCTGGCTGGAAACGAAAACTTATGTGCTGAGTTCAGCGCCACCGGCAGAGATGTGAACGGCGGCTACGCCGAGTACATGACGGCTGCGGAGGATTTTTGTTACCCCATCCCGCCCATCTTTTCGGACGCCGAAGCTGCGCCGCTGCTGTGCGCGGGGGCCATCGGCTACCGCTCCCTGAAATTGACCGGCCTCGAAAACGGACAAAGCCTGGGCCTGACCGGCTTCGGGGCTTCGGCACATCTCGTGCTGATGATGGCTAAGTTCCGCTTTCCAGATGCGCGGGTATACGTTTTCTCCCGCAGCGAGGGTGAGAACGCCTTCGCCCGCGAGCTGGGCGCGGTCTGGGCCGGCGACACGGAAGAAGAAGCCCCTGAGAAGCTGTCCGCTATCATTGACACGACCCCGGTCTGGAAGCCGGTCGTGGAGGCGCTGAAAAACCTGGAGCCGGGAGGCAGGCTGGTCGTCAATGCCATCCGTAAAGAAGATGTGGATAAGAATTATCTGTTACACTTGAATTACACAACCCACCTTTGGCTGGAAAAGGAGATCAAGAGCGTGGCCAACGTGACCCGCAGCGACGTGCGCGAATTCCTGGAACTGGCTGCCGAGATCCCCCTCTGGCCGGAGTTCCAGGAATTCGACCTGAGCGAGGCGAACCAGGCGCTGCTCGAACTCAGGACCAGAAAGATACGCGGCGCAAAAGTCCTGAGAGTTGCACGATAAGGAGAACGAGATGAGCGAGAAGCGAAAACTCAAACGACGGCACCTGCTGTACTACGCGCGCATCTTCAACGCTCAGACGCGCGAGCTGATGGGAAATCTGGTAGACATCACCCCCGAAGGCGTCATGCTGGCCAGCGAAAAGACTCATCCAACCGATGAGCCTTTCCGGCTTTCGATTGAACTCTCCGAGGACATTACCGACAAATCTTTCTTGGAACTCACGGCCAAAAGCATCTGGTGCCGTCCGGATATTGACCCGCATTTCCATACAACCGGTTTTGAATTGCTCGATCTAACCCCGCAGGATCGAGAAATCATCCAACGGATCATAGACACTTACGGATTCAGGGATAACTAAGTTGATTTTCAACGTAACTGCTCAGCCGGAGTGTCATTCTCCCGGAAGGACACCGGGACGGTGTGAGACGCTGGCGTTCTTCCAGCGGCGAAGAATCTCCTCCGACTGGCCTTGAGACCCTTCGGTCGCACAGAACGCTCCCTCAGGGTGACAAGCCTGAGCAGTTGATTTTCAACGGAATTTGTTCTATACTGAAGGCATCATTCGCGGAGGAAGTATGTTGAAATCTTTTCATGATACGCTCCACAAAATGCCAAGAGAAATCCTGATTCTATTTATCTGTGCGCTTGCTGCGATAATCGGGATCGTTGACTATATAACCAGCTTCGACGTCTCAATCAGTCTTTTTTATCTGGCGCCGATCCTCCTTGCTGCGTGGTACATTGACCGGACTGCTGGTGTCGTTCTATCATTTACGTGTGCAATCATCTGGTTTGTCACCAGTGCAATAACGTTACCGTCTCGCGGCATTCCAATGTGGGTTCTTATATGGGACGCTGCCATTCTGCTGGGTTTCTTCCTGGTCAGCGCCGTTCTTCTCGCCAACCTGCAGCGTTCTCTTGGTCGTGAAAGGAAATTGGCCCGAACAGACTATCTGACAGGAATCTTGAACTCACGGGCTTTCCACGAGCAGGCGAATATCGAGATCGCGCGTGCCAAACGGAGCCAAAAGCCGTTTACGATCGCCTACTTCGACCTGGTGAATTTCAAAGAGATATACAATCGTTTCGGCCAGGCTGAAGCGGAAAAGGTGCTGCGTTTTATAGGCAGAGAGCTATCCCGCTTTCTCCGTGTCACCGATGTTATTGGACGGATGGGCGGAGAGGAATTTATCATCCTGTTCTCAGAGACCGACCAGCAAAATGCTTACAGCGTGATCGCCCGCCTCTACAGCCTGCTTACGGCTGAAATCCACAAGAAAAAATGGCCGATCATGATCAGTATGGGAGTACTAACCTGCAATGAGACGGCCATCGAACTCGATAAGGTACTGAACGAGATAGACAAGATGATGTACGGAGCAAAAAGAAGCGGCAAAAGCCAGATCACCTATCGAGTAATGGAAAAGGAATGAACATCTCGGAAGCGATGGCCAGCCGGTCAAAGAAGAATTCGAACACGCCGCTGACGGGCGCGTGCTCATCCGGCTGCGACCAGAACCAACCACCTTGGTTGCCAAGTACGCAACCACCCAGAACAAAAAAGGAGAAAAAAAATGAGCAGAGCACATGGAGTTGACCTGAGCCATTGGGACGTCGCCTTCGATCCGGCAAAGGCGACAGGGCAAATTGATTTTGCCATCATGAAGGTCAGCGAAGGAACATTTCGCGACAGCAAATTCGCGGAGATCTGGGCCGGGGTCCAGAAGGTGCCCATCCGCGGCGCATATCACTACCTGCGCTCAGGAACGGATTGGCAAGCGCAAGCCGACTTTTTCATTTCGGTGGTGAAGGGATTCGATTTCCACTTCTACGCGCTGGACTACGAGGGCACTGGCAACACGCTGGACGCCACTTTTGCAGACATGGCGCATAAATGGATTGATTATGTCGTCGCGAAAACAGGCAAGCCGGTGCTCCTGTATACCAATCCTGTACACTACGATGCAGACCTTTTCCCATACGGCGATTGGATGAAGGATTACCTGCTATGGTTGGCCCAA
>MNXK01000006.1 GCA_001872165.1 Anaerolineae bacterium CG2_30_58_95 | reverse complement strand
GTAAACTTCCAGCCGACGAAGGTCGGCTTCGCGCTCTCGTTAGTGCAGTTTCAACTGCCGAAAACAAGCATGCTGAGTAGTAACGAAAAATCATCAGAAAGAAAGGAATTTGTGCAATGAAATTTACCACCCGTCAACTTGTGACCATGGCCGTCTTCGGAGCACTGTGGGGAGTGGTCGAGATCAGTCTGGGATCGGTGCTGCATGCAATCAAAATACCGCTGACCGGCCTGGCCCTTTCTACGATTGGGCTGCTGGTCGCCCTGATTGGACGCCTGTTCGTTCCCAAACGGGGGTCTACTTTCTTTATCGGGGTGATCGCGACCGTGCTGAAACTTTTCAGCATCGGCAACATCGTTATCGGCCCGATGATCGGCATCCTGGCCGAGGCGCTGGTCGCCGAGCTGATCCTGGACATCTTCCCGAAACCGACCCGGCTGGCTTTTGTACTGTCCATCGCTGGAGCCGCCCTATGGACGTTGATCCAGCCATTCGTCACCGGGCTGCTGATCTTTGGCCGCGAGCTGCTGCCCATCTGGCTGGATACGCTTGATCTTGGCAGCCGGCTGTTCGGCTTGAGCAGTCAGGCCGCGCTGTGGATCGTACTGGCGCTGATTATCCTGCACCTGTCCGTCGGTGCGCTTGGCGGCTGGTTAGCCTGGAGCCTGGGCCATCTGGTGAGCCTCCGTCTGGGGGGACATTCCCCCGAGGCTGTCTAAATTCAATCGAAACAAAAGGAGTTCAAAAAATGAAACGCATCTTGTTTGTAATCCTCGTTTTGGCGCTGAGTCTGGCTGCCTGCGCCCCAAAGCAGACAGTTTCATCTGGCGCTGTCCTGAAGGTTACCAATGGCACGCTCGAGAAAACCTACACGGTAGACGACCTGAAAGCCTTGGGCGCCGCGCAGGCTTCGGACAAAGGGGTTGGCTATGTTGGTGTGCCGTTGAAGGTCTTATTGCAGGACGCCGGGATTGACCCCTCTACGCTTTCAGCGGTAAAGGCGGTTGCCTCGGATGGGTTCACGGTCAACTACGATTCGTCCGTGTTCATGGCGGATGATGTGCTGGTGGCTTATGCCCGTGCGGATGGGCCGCTGGCCGATGAAGAGGGCACATTCCGCATGGTCGTCCCCGATCAAGGCGGGAAGATGAACCCACGCATGTTGGTCGAGATTGACGCCATCCCATGACGGTAAGCAGGCTCCACCCCTCCTCATTCCAGAGCGGGCGAACCAGGCCGCTGGTCGGCAGCGTGGGACACCTGGCGATCTTCCTGTGGTCGCTGGGGATCGTCCTGTTGACCCCGCTGCGAGGCGGCTTCATTTTCGCATGCCTTTGCGTGGTGTTTCTCAGCCTACTCTACCCCTTCGCCCTGCGGCGCATCCTGCGCCCCCGCTGGCTGATACTGTTGGGAGTCTTGCTGGTCGTCAGTGTGCTGTTCGGCAGCGGTGAACCCGACCTGCAGGTGTGGGGCATGCCTGTTTCCACGGAGAATGTAATTTCTGGAATACAGATGACGTTGCGCGCCGTCGTCATCCTCCTGGCTGCGGATGGCCTGGCCGCCTCGATGGACATCACCGAGGTGGCCGGGTTATTCGAGCGCGCCGGGCTTCAAGGCCTTGGGTTTTCGCTTGGCGTGGCTGCAAACATGCTGCCGAACTTGCGCCAGTCGAGCATGAACGCCTGGCACAGCCTGCGGATGCGGGGAGGGATGCGCGCCCAATGGTGGCGCGGCTTGCAGTTGCTTTTACTCACGGTCTTGACCAACGCATTGCGCCGCTCCGAAGATATCGTCCTGGCAGCCGAGGCGCGGGCTTTTCGTCCCGACCGCAGCCGGGCAGTCCCCATCCGAATTGGCCGCATGGATTGGTGGCTGGTCGGGGCCGGGTTTGTTTCTCTGCTTGGTGTATCGCTCTTTATTAGGGCTTTCGTGAGATGAGTAGATGAACACGATCTCCAGCCGGTGCGCGGAATGGCCGGGATAATGGGGAGTAACGTCAAATAGAAACCTGATTTCTGTCGTTGTGTTTCCCCACCTTAGGACGTAAAATAGTAGGGATGGACAAGGATCGAAATATAACCTACCGACCAGCAATTCTCAGCATGTCGTTGCGAGCGCACTTTGCGAAGCACGTGTACCCGTAGCGTAGCGGAGTGGTAATCTCCTCGTTAAAACAGGAGATTGCTTCGACGGAAGAGCGCCGTCTCGCAATGACATGGTTCATACTGAGAATTGCTGCCTACCGACCGTTCGGTAGGTGTTGTATAATTGTAAAGTATGGAACACCATCACATAAATCCTATTCTTGAGGTGCCCCATGACCGATTCGTCACGTAAGAAACTCATCATCGGGCTGGCCGTAATGCTGGCAGGGGGGATCGTGCTCCTCGCCACAGCCATCCACGTGCAAGCCATGTCCACGGCCGCACAGGCAGGAACGGTCAACTGGCCGCTGGTCGAGGAGGCGCTGATTGCCCGGCCCGCCACCGGCCCGGCAGCGACCATCCCGCCGCCCAAGCAGGAACCCTGCCTGTCCTGTCACATCACGGGGGAGAACAAGAATCTCTGGACGCCGCTCGCCCGCTGGCTCGTCTTCGGCACATTTGGACTTGTCTTCGCCTTCGGCGTCTACCGCTCGGCCTTGGTCTGGACGCAGCGCAAGCCATGGAAACCGCTCACCGTTGTTTTGTGTTCAAACCTTTGATAAACTAGGGGCGCTTGCTTTTCCGACAAAGCGATTTATACTGCAACAACATCATCTCAGCCGGAGGAACTATGCTCACTACAATCGAAAAAATCCTGTTCGCGCTGGCGGTCGTCGCCTCTTTGTACTTTACGTGGATGGGAGTACTACGCATCATCGAGATCATCGGCCGCGGGCATGGCAGACCGGACTGGAATCTGGTGTGGAGACGCCTGCTCGACGTTACCGCCAGGGTGATCGCCTTCCAGCCGGTTTTCCGTTTCCGCTTCTGGCCCAGCCTGTTCCATGGGCTGATCGGCTGGGGATTTCTCTACTTCGTCCTGGTCAATTTCGTTGATTTGCTCAGGGGCTATATCCCAGGTATCGAGTTCTTCCCCGGGACGGCTCTGGGCAACATATATCGGCTTCTAGCGGACCTGTTTGGCATGGGCGTCGTGGTTGGACTCCTCGCGATGGAAATCCGCCGTTTCATTATGCGCCCGGCGACCCTGACCACCCGCGAGTCGACTCTCGTCCACCCCAAGGTGCGCTTTGGCATCAAGCGTGACTCGGCCATCGTGGCGATCTTTATCTTCACCCACATCATCTCCCGCCTGCTGGGCGAATCGTTCTACCTGGCAGCGCGGGAAGCAGCCGACGCCTGGCAGCCGGTCGCATCTACGGTGGCCGGCTTGGTGTCCGGTTGGAGTCCGCTGGCGCTGGAGATTGGCCAGCATATCACCTTCTGGACATCGCTGGGCGCGATCGTGGCGTTCCTTCCCTATTTCCCCTATTCCAAGCACATCCACCTGTTCTTCGCGCCGCTCAACTTCCTGCTCAAGCCGCAGCGCCGCTCGATGGGTGAATTGAGTTACATCAATCTGGACGATACGACCATCGAGCAGTTCGGGGCGACCAACCTGGAGCACCTGGGCTGGGAACAGATCATGGATTCATACGCCTGCATCATGTGCTTCCGCTGCCAGGAGGT
>MNXK01000189.1 GCA_001872165.1 Anaerolineae bacterium CG2_30_58_95 | reverse complement strand
GAAAAGAGCCTGCCCTCCGCGCAGTGGCGAGATGGTCCGAAGAGCATCTCATGTCCGCGCTGCTGGCTGGACCGGAGGCGGGGGAGTCGCCCTCGAAATTGGCGACTCGCCTGGCTGGTGAATCAGGCTGGAGTCGGCGCGAAATCTACAAACTGGCAACGCTTGTCAAATCGAGGCTATCATGAACCTGGAACTGATTTGCGAGAAATCCAAAGGTAAGGCCGCCAGTTATCATCGGCCACTCTATGGGCAGATTCATCACCCAAAAGTATCTGGGGACTCACACCGCCTCGATTGATGTAAAATAGAGATATAGAGGTGATACTATGGTTGAAATGACAATGCGCGTACCTGACAGCCTCGCCCCCAGGCTGCGCCGCATGGACATGTGGCTGCCAACGGTGTTGGAACTCTCGCTGGCTGGCTTCAAAACCCCCGCTGCGCAGGCTGCTGCGGAACTGATTGGATACTTGTCCAAAGGACCGTCATCGAAACAAGTTGCTGAATACAAGATATCCGCACAGTCCCAGCAACGTCTGCGCCGCCTGCTGGCGCTCAATCAATCGGGACTACTTTCTGTCGAAGAACAGGCCGAATTGAACGAAATCGAAGCGCTTGAGCATCTGATCGTGATGCTCAAGGTTCAAGCGCGTGAACAGATGGCGCGGAAAGGCCAATGAGCGCGGTCCCTGCCTCTCTGCGGCGATTGGTGACCGAACGGGCTGGCGGGCGATGTGAGTACTGTCTCATGCCACAAGCTGCCAGCGCGTTCGAACACGAACCCGACCACGTTATCCCTGTTCAACACGGCGGCAAGACCGAAGCCAACAATCTCGCCCTGGCCTGTCTACGTTGCAACCGCCGCAAAGGCCCCAACATCGGCTCATTGGACCCTGAAACCGGCGCGCTGGTTTCGTTTTTCAATCCACGCAAGCAGAAATGGCAGGAGCATTTCCACCTGGAGGGCGCGATGATTCAGCCATTGACGCCGGAAGGGCGCGTCACGACCAAGATTCTGCAGTTGAACGATGTGCAGCGCGTCGTGGAACGCGAACGGTTGATTGTATTGGAGTTGTATCCGTAGATCGTGCGCGATTATGGTTGCACCTGATGATTTCACCTCCTTCCAATCCCTCGATCCCCAAAACATGCTCGCCGAAATAGACGGCCTGCCGGAGCAGTTGCATAAGGCTTGGGAGATTGGTCAGACTTCCGAAGTCTTCGCGAAGCACCCCGTAGGGGCGGAGACTTCGGAAGTCTCCCGCGTCGTCGTCTCCGGCATGGGCGGCTCGGCCATCGGCGCGGACTTGCTGGCTTCCTATCTCGCGCCAATCTGCAAGATACCCGTCTTCGTCCACCGCGATTACGGCCTGCCCGCCTGGGCGCGCGGACCGGAAACGCTGGTCATCGCCTCATCGCACTCCGGGAACACCGAAGAGACGCTGAATTCATTTGACGCTGCGCTGAAAAACGGCTGCCGCCTGCTGGCGATTTCCACCGGCGGCGAGCTGGCGAAGCGTGCCACCCAAAAGGGCATACCGTTATGGACATTCGAGCACAAAGGCCAGCCGCGCGCTGCGGTGGGATTTTCGTTTGGGCTGCTGCTGGCGGTATTTTCACGGTTGGGGCTGTTGGACGCGCCAGAGAAAATAACGACTGAAGTCGTTACTACAGTCGTGGCGATGAAAAAGCAGCAAGAGAATTTGCGCGCCGAGGCGCCGGTGGCGCGGAATCCGGCCAAGCGCATGGCCGGTCAACTGGTGGGACGCTGGGTGAACGTATTCGGCTCGGGCATTCTCGCGCCGGTCGCTCGTCGCTGGAAGACGCAAATCAATGAGATTGCGAAAGCGGGAGCAGGCTTCGAATCCCTACCCGAAGCCGATCACAACACCCTGGCCGGGCTGTCCAACCCTGAGGATGTCCTCAGCCATACGTTCACCATTTTCCTGCGCACCCCATCCAATCATCCCCGCAACCGCCTGCGCGCCGACCTGACGCGGCAGGCCTTCATGCTCGAAGGCTTGAACACCGATTTCTACGATGCACAGGGAGATTCAGCGCTAGCGCACATCTGGACGGCAGTGCATTTCGGCGATTACCTGGCTTATTATCTGGCAATGGCCTATGGCGTAGACCCGACCCCCGTCGAAGCGCTGGAAAAATTCAAAGCCGCCATGAAGGCAGCGAAGTAGAATAAACCTCCCGCAGGGCCTGTCCTGCCTGCCCTGGCGGGCTAGGCCAGGGAGCGAAGCGAAGGATCAAGCCTGCGGGAGGTTTTTGTCTAGCGCACTTGCAGCGCGATCACCCCTGCCAGTATCCCCAACGCCCCGCCTGCGACCACATCCGAGACGTAATGCACCCCCATCGCCACGCGCGCCAGTGCCACGAGCGGCGCCCAAACCCATAGGAGCGCTGCCAGCCAGCCGGGGCCGAAATTGGTCGCCAGGATGGCGATCAAGATCACCCTGGCGGCATGACCGGAGGGAAAGGAGTGCGGGTCGGTGGCACGGTACAGCGCGCCCCACTCACCTTCCGGCCGGCGGCGGCGGATGAGGAACTTGACCGGCAACACGAATACGGCCAGGGCAATAATGCTGATCAGCACGGTCAGCGCCCAGGCCCTCCAGAAGGCATCCCCGCGCCACCAGAGCAGCGCCAGCCCGGCCCACCAGAACCAGGAATCCCCGGAATGAGCCAGGATAGCAGCCAAAGTCCGTAAAATGCCTGGACGCTCGGCCACCCGTAGTTGCGCGGACAGGCGAGCGTCCAGTTCGAGCAAATGACTCAAGTTCACCTGGTTTTTTTCTGCGGTTTCCTGGCGACCGCTTTTTTCACGGCTGCCTTCTTGGGGGCGGTTTTGTTCTTGCGCCGCTGCGCCTTCGCCAGGTCAGCGCGCATTATCTCGAGCTGGTGCGGCTTGTCAATATCCATGCCGATCTCGGCATACGGGCAGACGATGGCCCGCCCAGTGATCTTAAGCCGTTTCATGATGTTGGCAGCCGCCTTCTCCAGGGTCAATTGACGGAAGAGGAGCAGGAAGAGCGTGTCGAAACCGATCAACCCGGCCTGCTTGAGCGGGCTTTTGCGGGCGTTGGTGATCTTCTCCCACAGGTCGGTATCTTCTTCGAGGATGAGGCTGATACGCCCCACGTTCATGTCCCCGCCGCAAACATCCATATCCTTGAGGCGGGTGTACGTCCGCTTGGAGCTGGGGAAGCGCTTCTCCATGACCTCGCGCTGGATGATATTGTAGTAGATGTCCTCGTCCGTTTGCATGGCTGTGTTCACTGTCCAGTCCACCATTTCGCCGCTGATGGCTGGGATGTCGGATGAGACGATCAGCACATACTCGGCCTTCGGGTTGAGCTCTAAAACCTTCTCGGCTCCAGCGCGCAGATTCTCGATCATTTTGCCCTGGTTGGGAATAAAGTGGAAGGACTTTTTACAGGTGACGCTACTTTTTTCGGTCAGGCCGACAATAACTACATTCTCGACGATCTTGGATTCACTTAAGGCATCCAATACCCACTGGATCATCGGCTTGCCAGCAATGTCCACCAGGGCTTTGGGGTGGCCCTGTGTTTCCGGGTACAGTGGCTCTTCCGGGAGCGGGATCCCTCCCGCAGTCACAATTGCGTCCATAATAATTCCTTTCCCCCTCTCCCTCTTAGCGCCTATCCGGATAACCGGCTCCCGGCGGCGTCCCCGCCGCCGTCCCAAAGGGATGCTTTCCTAAA
>MNXK01000063.1 GCA_001872165.1 Anaerolineae bacterium CG2_30_58_95 | reverse complement strand
ATTTTCGATCATGACCGCCGCGCCGCGCTCGACCAGGTAATCGGCGTTGATCTTTTGGTAGCGCCAGGCGTGAGGGTAGGGGACGAGAATGGCGGGCAGGCCAAAAAGGGGCAATTCGCCTAACGTGGAGGCTCCGGCGCGGGTCACTGCCAGGTCGGCCGCGGCCAGCGCTGCGCCCATCTCCTCGTGCAGGTAGGGGAAGGCGTGGTAGCGAGCGGCTGGTATCTTGGAAAGGTTCTGGCGGGCGGTCTGAACGTTCGGCCAGTCCAATTCGCCGCTGATGTGGAGGACCTGTGCAAGCTCCAGCAGGGCGGGCAGATTGTCGAGCACGGCCGTGTTGATCGAGCGTGCGCCTTTGCTGCCGCCAAATACCAGCAGCACAGGCAGATCATCGTCGAGTCGCAGCTTCTTGCGGGCATCCTTGCGCGTCCAGTTGCTGAGGCCGGAACGGGTGGGGTAACCGGTGAGGACGGTCTGCGCGCGGGGCGAGAAGTATTTGCGCGAGTCCTCGGCGGTGAGGGCGATGCAATCTGCGAAGCGGGCCAGGGTCTTGAGCGCCAGTCCCGGCTCGATGTCCGGCACGTACAGCAGGGTCGGGATTTTCCAGCCAGCCAGCGCCATCGGCGCGGCCACGTATCCGCCGGTGAAGAACAGCACGTCTGGCTCGAATTGGCGCAAGATGCGCCGCGAGGCGGAATAGCCGCGCCGCAACTGCCCAAGATTGCGGGGCAGTTGTTCGAGACCCACGCCGTGTACGCCCGCGGCCGGGATGGCTTCGAATGGCACACCGGCTCGTTCTACAAGCTTGGCTTCCATACCGCCTTCTCCGCCTACCCAAAGAACGTCGAAAGTCAAACGTCCGAAGTCAGACATTTGACGTTGGACTTTCAACGCCTCAAGCACGGCGAGCGCGGGATACACGCCGCCGCCGGTCCCGCCGGCGCAGATCAGCAGACGCACCGTACGATCTCCATTCTTCGGCGACCGGACCGCTTTCATTGGTCTGCCGAGAGATATTCAACAAGATACCGATTGCTGCAAGCGTTGAAATCAAGTTAGAACCGCCTGCGCTTATGAACGGAAGGGAATTGCCCGCGAAGGGCAGCAAACCAACCATGACCGCCATGTTGATGAAGGCCTCGATGGTGATCCAGAAGGTCAGGCCGGCGGCCAGGAGCGCGCCGAGTGAATCGGGGGCTTTTGCCGCGATCTTCAGCCCGCGCCACAGCAACAGACCGTAGAAGCCGACCAGCGTCAGCGCGCCGAGCAGGCCCAATTCCTCGACGACCACGGCGAAGATGCTGTCGGTCGGCGCGACCGGCAGCCCGGTCCACTTGCCGGTGCCGAGCCCGGGGCCAACGCCAAACAAACCGCCGCGGATGATAGCGCCCAGCGAGAGGCGCACCTGGTCGGTACTTTGCAGCGGGTCCTTCAGGCCGGTGATGTACGAACCCAACCGGCTGCGCCCGGTGCTGCTGAGCTGCACGACCAGCGCGCCAGCCAGCAAGGCGACGATCATGAAAAGGACGATCTGCCGCAAGTCGCCGCCGGCCAGGAAGAAGAGCAAGCCGCCCAGGATGAAAATGGTAAAGGTGGCGCTCAGGTCCGGCTCGAGGTAGATCAGGCCGCCTAGCATGCCCAGGATGATGGCGAGAGGGAAGAGTCCCAATTCTATGTTTTGGAGAAATTGTCGTTTGCTGTACAGCCAGACCGAGAGATAGACCACGATGGCGAGTTTCGCCAGCTCCGAAGGCTGGACCGAGCCGCCGATCAAGTATCGCACTGCGCCGAAGCGCACCTGGTTATTGACCAGCACGGCGACGAGCAGGATGATCGTGGCGCCCATCAGCGGGAGGGCGTATTTCTGCCACAGGTGGTAGTCCAAGCGGGCTAAGATGAAGGCAATGCCCGTTCCGACGATCATCCACAGCACCTGCTTGTCGAACATGTAGTAAGGTTTACCGTAGACGGATAGAGAAAAATCCGTGCTTGCTGAAAAGAGCATCAGCAGGCCAAAGACCGCCAGTGCAATGGCAACCACCAGCAGAGGCAGATCAATGTTCGTCGGTTTTGCCCGGCGAATAACGGCTGCCCGGCTCTTGGCAGGCTGGTTTACGAAAGTTCCGATACCCATGTGCGAAAAACCTCCCCGCGCTCTTCAAAGTCGCGGAATTCGTCGAAACTGGTGCCGCCCGGTGAAAGCAGGACGACATCGCCCGGCTCTGCGGCATAAGCCGCGGCCTGAACGGCCTCTTTCAAACTTGAGCAGCGTGCCAGCGTGTACGGGCGTTTACCCCCGTATTGCGGGGGTTGACCCGGGACGGGCGCTCCCAACGCGGCGTTGATCTTCTCCGCCGCCTCGCCGAACAAGACGACATGGTCAACTCGTTCGTGCACCAGGGCAGCCAGCTCTTCCCAGGGCAGGTCCTTGTCCCGCCCGCCGAGCAGCAGCACGATTGGCTCGTCGAAGGCGCGGATGGCAGCAAGCGTCCGCTCCGGTGTGGTGGCGATGGAGTCGTTGTACCAGCGCGCCCCGTTCCACTCCCGCACAAGCTCCAGGCGATGCGCCACGCCGTGGAAGTCCTGGATGCCGGCCTGGATCGCGGCGACCGGTATGCCGGCCGCGCAGGCTATCGCGCAGGCCGCCTGGACGTTGAGCCGGTTGTGGTTGCCGCGTAATTGGATGTCAGCCTCGTCCAGCACGGCGGTCTCGCCGTCTTTCGTGCGCAGGTAGATCACGCCCTGGCGGACGAAAGTCCCCTGGCCGCCGGCTGGCATTGGGCTGAAGCCGAAGGAATACAAACGACCGCGTACCTCGGCGCGCAGGTTCCAGGCGCCGGGATCGTCGCGGCCCAGGATGGCGGTATCCTGACCGGTCTGGAATTGGAGAATGCGGGCTTTAGCGGCGGTGTAGGCTGCCATCGTCCCGTGCCGGTCGAGGTGATTGGGCGTGACGTTCAAGACAGCGGCGATATTGGCCGAGATGGTCATCTGTTCCAGTTGAAAGCTCGAAATTTCCAGGATGGCGAGAGTGTCTGGCTGCATGTCGTCCACGTAATTGAGCAGCGGGTCGCCGATGTTGCCGCCTACAAAAGATGAAGGATGAGAGATGAAGGATGAAGGATGAAGGCCTGCCCTAAGCGGAGTCGAAGGGATGAAAGATAAATCCGCTCTTTCTTCATCCTTCATCTTTCCGCTTTCATCCTTTGCTTTTCTTGCCATTCTTCCGACCAATGTCGTGGTCGTTGTCTTGCCGGCCGAGCCGGTGATCCCAATGGTGGGGCAGGGGACGATTTCCATGAAAATCTGTGTATCGTTGGTCAGCGGGATGCCGCGCTTGAGCGCCTCGGCCGCGATGGGATTGGCGAGCGGCACGCCGCCGGAGAGACAGACCACGTCGGCGCTGTCGAGCAGTTCGAGAGGGTGTCCGCCCAGCGCCCAGGTCATGGGCAGGTCGGACAGGGCGGCTTGAGCGGCGCGCATCGCCTCGCTGGACTGGCGGTCGTTCACGGTCACGCGCGCCCCGTGACGCGTCAGCCAGCGCGCCAAAGCCTGTCCCTGGCGGGCGCCGCCGATGATTAGTACACGCTTGCCTTGCCAATTGGTTTTCATTCTGTCAGTCGTCTTCAAGCCTTCATCGTAAAACGTAATCCGTAAAACGTAATCTCATCACGTATCACTCATCATTCATCACTCATCACTCATACCAACGCCAGCCCGATTCCGATCATGGCGCCGAGCAGACCGATCAACCAGAAGCGCTGCACGATCTGCGTCTCGCTCCAGCCGAGCAGCTCGAAATGCAGGTGGA
>MNXK01000219.1 GCA_001872165.1 Anaerolineae bacterium CG2_30_58_95 | reverse complement strand
TGGTACCAGTCCCAACCCCAATAAGGATACGGCATGGATGAGATGCGCCACGCTCCATCCTGCTCGACCAGCAAGGCGGTTTCATTCGAGCTCCAGCCTGTCGAGAATGGATCGCTGGAGGCGTAGACGATGGTCACCTCCACCATCGCCTGGTCGCTGCCGATCATCTCCACGCTGCCTATCTGGATGGCCGCGTTGGAAATGTCGAGCTGGCGGTTGAGGAAAGCCTGGCGGAACGCGTCGAGAGTGGGCTTGTTGTCCTTGTCAGCCAAGTAGCCATACGCGCGCGCGAAGTCACGGTTCTGCAGAGCCAGCGCGTAGTTGCGCACCACGCCCTCCGGCGTGTCCTCCGCGCCGTAAGTCTGGGATTCGTTGCGGGTGAAGAAGAGCGTCAGCGCCGCGGCAACCAGCAAAGCGATAAAGACCAGGATGCCGAGCAGGAAACGGTCGTGTTTCATAACTGCACCTCTTATGGTTACCATTGGATTTCTCCGCGCGCCAAGCGATTCTCGTAGTCTTCGAGATTGGACAAATAGTCGGAGAAGCCTGCTTCAGAAAGTGTGAGCGATTCGGTTCGCCGATGCGCCCAACTCAGCGCTCTGCGGCGAGTTACCCATCCTCTGAGGGTGGGTTTTCCCGGCTTGGTGAGGATGACGAGGAACGGTCCCAGCGCCGGGATGGACAGCGCGAACAGCCCCCAGAACAAATACGCGCTGAGTCCCAGTCTCCTCCGGCGCAGGTAAAGCATCGCCAGCACGTACATGGCGATGAGGGAAACAGCCAGCAGGAGACGCAGCACCTCGGCGTTCATGTAGTGATTGTATGGTTTTTTGGGCAAAAAAGCAAGTAGGAACAAAAAAGACCCTAAAGGTCTCCGAGACCTTTAGGGTCTTGTGTCATTGGCGGGATCTACACCCAGCCGCGCAATTGCATGGCCCTGACCACACGGTCAATGGCGACCATGTAAGCCGCATCGCGCATGTAGACCTTTTCCTTCTCAGACATTTCAAGTACCGCGTGGAAGGCCTGGGTCATCTTGGTGTCGAGTTTCTCCAGGACTTCTTCCTTCGTCCAGTAGAAGTTCATGTCGTTCTGGACGCTCTCGAAGTAAGAGCAAGTCACGCCGCCGGCGTTGCACAGGAAGTCGGGGATGTCGAAGATACCATTCTTTTTGAAATATTCGTCTGCTTCGGGTGTGGTTGGGCCGTTGGCGCCCTCCGCCACGATCTTGACCCGCTTGGAAATCTTCTTGACATTGTCCGCATTGATCTGGCCGCTGAGTGCGCCCGGCATAAGCACGTCGGCTTCTTTGGCGATCCAGGCGTCGCCATCCTCGACGGTGTAACCGGCCTTGCTGGCTTTGGCTTTATCAATCGTGCCGTATTCGTCGGTGATGGTCAGCAGGAAATGCGGGTCAATCCCGCCGTCTTTGCTATAGGTGTAGGCACACTTGTCGTGGCGGTCCCAGCAGGAGACGCAGGCCACCTTGCCGCCCAGCATTTCGATGAAGCCGATGGCCGCGTAGCGGGTCACGTTGCCGAAGCCCTGCATTGCGGCGACGGTTTTCTTGGAGTCCATCTTCAAGTGCTTCATTGCCTCTCGCACGGTGTAAATGACGCCGTAACCAGTCGCCTCGGTGCGGCCCAGCGAGCCGCCGCCGCCCAGCGGTTTGCCGGTGATGACACCCGGTGTGTACTGGCCGACAAGTTTCGAGTACTCGTCCATCATCCAGCCCATCATCTGCGGGGTGGTGCCTACATCCGGCGCGGGGACATCCTGGCGCGGGCCGATGTTCTTCCACATGTTCTGCACCCAGCCGCGGCACAGGCGTTCCTTCTCGGTGGTCGAGAGCGTTGCCGGGTCTACGATGACGCCGCCCTTGCTGCCGCCCAGGGGAATATCCGCCACCGCGCATTTCCAGGTCATCCAGGTTGCCAGGGCGCGCACCATGTCCAAAGTCTCGGCCGGGTGGAAGCGGATGCCGCCCTTGTTGGGGCCGCGCGCGTCGTTGTGCTGGACGCGAAAGCCCTGGAAGACGCGCAGGCTGCCGTCGTCCATGCGGACGGGGATGCGGAAGGTGTACTCGCGCATCGGCCAGCGCAGCACCTCGGCGATCTGTGGGTCGAGATTGAGCAGTTTTGCAACGTGATCAAATTGGCGTTGCGCCATTTCAAATTCATTGACTGTTCCGGTCATTTTTCATCTCCTAAAACTGGGGGTTGAGATTTGATAAAAATATATGCGGGCACCCCGGACGGGGGGCCCGCATTATTTTGATCCTATGTCGAATAAGACAATCATAGTGGCATCACCCTTTGCCCAGATGCACGTTAAACTTACACGACATTGAGCTTTCCGTCAATATGACAAACACCACATACCCCAATGACTTTATTCGTGATTATCTTCACAGCACGGACAGCCCCGGCGTTCGGAGCTTATTGCTTGGAAGCAGCCAACTGGCGTTCCAGTTCCTGCCGCACAACCTGCGGATTAGCCTTGCCCTGCGCCTTCTTCATCACCTGCCCGAACAGAAAATTGATAACGCCTGCCTTACCGTTCAGGAAACTTGCCACCTCATTTGGACACGCTACCAGCACCTCTTTCACCATCTGGGCGATGGCCTCTGCATTCGAGACCTGTTGCAGGCCGCGCTTCTTGATGATTTCATCTGCCCCTTTGCCGCTCGCGAACATCTCCGCCAGGACTTTCCTGGCCGTATCCTGGTTGACCTCTCCCTGGCTGACGAGCTTGACCAGCCCGGCCAGCGCTTCGGGCTGGACCCGTAGGCCTGTCGCGTCCACCCCGGCCTGGTTCATCAGCCCGAACAGTTCCCCGCCCATCCAGTTGGAGATGGATTTTGCCGGGACTGACGGTTCGGCGGTCACGGCCTGCTCGAAGTAATCCGCTACGGCTTTTTCTTCGACGAGCAACTTCGCGGTGTAATCGCTCAAGCCGTACTGCTCCCGCAAGCGCTGGAAACGGGCATAGGGCAGTTCGGGCAGGGAGGCGCGGATTAGGGCGATCCAGCCCGCCTCCACCGCGAGCGGCGGGAGGTCCGGTTCGGGAAAGTAGCGGTAGTCGTCCTCGCCCTCTTTGACGCGCTGGACGACGGTCACTTCTTTCACGTCGTCCCAGCCCAGTGTCACTTGCTGCACGGCTTTCCCCGCCTCGAGCAATTCGGTTTGGTGCTGGATCTCGTAAGCCACGGCGCGTTCCAGGGCGCGGAAGCTGTTCAGGTTTTTGATCTCGACCCGTGTGCCGAGGGGGGCGGGTTTCAAATCCCCCTCTAAAGCCGGCCGGATGGATATATTCGGCTCGATGCGCAGCACGCCTTTCTGCATGTCGCCGGAGTTGACTCCCAGGTAGCGCAAGATAGCGCGCAGCGCCTCGGCGTAGGCGCGGACTTCCTCGCCGGAATGGAAATCCGGCTCGGTGACGATTTCCAGCAGCGGCACGCCAGCGCGGTTCAAATCCACGAGGGTATAGGGGCGGGGCTTATCCCCGCCCTGGGCAACCCCTACTGGTTCAACGTGCGTCAATTTACCAGCATCCTCTTCCAGATGCACGCGGCGGATGCGAATGGCCTTTTCCCCCTGCGCGGTCAGGATGGTGATCCGCCCGTTGCGGGCCAACGGTTGCTCGTACTGGGAAATTTGGTAGCCTTTGGGCAGGTCGGGGTAGAAGTAGTTCTTGCGGGCAAAGATGCTGACCGGCGCGACCTGGCACTCCAGCGCCAGCGCCACGCGCAGGCCG